>CAIMMM010000163.1 GCA_903842575.1 uncultured Bacteroidota bacterium
AATTATTTAAAAAATTAATCAATTAATTTTTAGCTATAAACAAAAAAGGCTCCACATTGTGGAGCCTTTTTTGTTTATAGTTCTTTTGAAACTTTATGGATTGCCTTTATTGTAAAATCTAAATCCTCATATGTCAATGCATCTGTTATAAACCATGTTTCATAAGCCGAAGGAGCAATATAAATGCCCTCTCTTAACAATCCATGGAAGAATTTTTTGAAGGTTTCATTGTCACCATTCTTTGCTGTTTGAAAATCGGTCACTGGATTTTCATCAAAATGTACCGAAATCATTGATCCTACTCTATTGATTGTGAAGACTATTTTATTTTCTGTTAACACTTTGCGAATACCCTTTTCCAAATAGGCCGTTTTTTCTTCAAGTCTTTGAAAAATTGCCGCATCATTATTTAATGTTTCCAACATGGCTAAACCCGCAGCCATTGCCAATGGATTTCCTGACAAAGTTCCCGCTTGATATACTGGTCCAATTGGAGCCAAATAATTCATGATTTCATTTCTTGCTGCAAATGCACCGACTGGCAATCCACCACCTATAACTTTTCCAAAGCAAACAATATCTGCTACCACATTGGACAATTCTTGAACACCTCCTTTTGCTAACCGAAATCCTGTCATAACTTCATCAAAGATCAACAAAGTATTATTCTCATTACAGAGCTTTCTTAAATCACTTAAAAAATTTTCTTTTGGTGGCACACAACCCATATTTCCTGCAACGGGCTCTATAATTAAAGCTGCGATTTCATTTTTATTAGCTTCAAATACGGCTCTAACATTTTCAATATCATTAAAATTTGCTAATAACGTGTCCTTTGCTGTCCCTTCGGTTACACCTGGACTATTTGGGATTCCAAAAGTACTTAAACCGCTCCCCGCCTGAATTAAGAAAGAATCGGAATGCCCGTGATAGCATCCTGCAAACTTTATTATTTTATCTCTCTTCGTGAAACCACGAGCCAATCGAATGGCGCTCATACAAGCTTCTGTTCCTGAATTTACAAACCTAATTTTATCAATATTTGGAACCATAGAAATCGCTAATGCTGCAATTTGCGTTTCTAATTCTGTTGGCATTCCAAAGGAAGTTCCTTTTTTGGCTTTTTCAATTACTGCATCAACTACGGGTTGGAATGCGTGTCCTAAAATCATTGGACCCCATGAATTGATATAATCGATTAATCGATTTCCATCTTCATCATAGAGATAAGCGCCTTTAGCACTTTTTACAAAAATAGGAGTGCCACCAACACCTTTAAATGCTCGTACTGGTGAGTTAACTCCTCCAGGAATTACTTTTTCAGCTTCAGCAAACAGCTGACTGCTTCTTTGATATAACATATTTATTTTATAATTAATGATTGCCCTAACGAAAGGGAATTGTCTGAAAGACTGTTTTTCTTTTTCAATTCTTCTATTGTCAAATTATATTTTTTTGAAATAGAAAACAAAGTGTCCCCTTTAACCACTTGATGTGTTTCTGTATTGATTGTAGGCTGATTGCTGGCAATAGCTAAAACATAATCATTTTCCAATACTTCACTATCAAATTTATTCAATTGGTAACGTTCAATTAATGCTATCAATTTATCAGGATATTTTGGATCTGTGGCATAACCGGCGTCTTTTAAACCTTTTGCCCATGCTTTATAATCTGATTTATCCAATTGAAAAAGGGAAGCATACCGTGGTCGACTTGCTAAAAAATAAGAATGATCTTTGAAGGATTCACTTGGTTCATTATATTTTCTAAAACATTCATTTTCTTCATCATCAGTATATCTTATGCTTGGTCCATTCCATTCTACATGACATTTTATACCAAAATGATTATTGGCTTGAACGCTTAATGGTCCAGTCCCAGCTCCCGATTCTAAAATAGCTTGTCCTAAAATAATACTTGAAGGAATTCCATTTTTAATCATATTGTCTTTAGCAATCTCCTTATATTTTTCAATATAGGCCAAAACCATTTGCGTTGTGACTTTAACTCTTGTTGTTGCTTCAAGTACTTCTGTAGTGTTTGAATTCTCTTTTGTTTCAGATTTTTTTGAACTGGCTCCTTCAATCTTTTCTGATTTTTTTACGCCTGTTGGTCTGTATATTGGTTTTTTGGCACGTTGTACAACCTGTCCATTTTTTTTTGCATAATCGGGATTTGAAGTCCTAACAATAGAATTATTTGAGCTGCAAGCAACAATTAAAATTAAGGCTACAATTAAAATTATTTTCTTAATCATAATAATCTATTAATGTTTGTTTTTTATTTTTTAATAGCATATTCATGCCCTTGATTCCTTGCAATCCGCCCGTATGGATTAATAAAATTTTGGATCCTTTTGGGAAATAGTTTTTATTAATTAAATCTATAACGCCAAAAACCATCTTTCCCGTATAAATTGGATCTAAAAAAATATCGTTTTCTTTTTTAAAATCATTTATAAAACCAATTAAGTCCGCCGATACTTTACCATAGCCGCCAAAGTGATAATCGGTTATTAATTCCCAATTATTATTTTTGGTAAATTTACGAATATCTTCGTTTAAAAAATTACCTTTTAGTGCTGGGAAACCTAAAACTTGTTGACTACTTTTTGAACAATTTATAATCCCCGAAATTGTACCTCCAGTTCCAACAGCACAGCAAATGTAATCAAAATCTTCATCCTCTTTTGTTAGAATTTCGTTGCATCCCTTGATGGCCAATGCATTGGTTCCCCCTTCGGGAATCAGATAAAAAAACCCATGTTTTAATTTTAATTTTTCTAAAAAAGCAGTGTCATTTTTATTTCTATAGGTTTCTCTGGGAACAAATTCGAATTGCATTCCAAATTCTTGCGCTTTTTGAAGTGTTGGGTTTTCGTCAATTTTTGAAATCAATTCTTCACCACGGATTATTCCAATAGTTTTGAAATTTTGCTCTTTTCCAGCTGCGGCCACTGCCAAAATATGATTTGAAAATGCACCCCCAAATGTTAACAAGGTGTGATGATTGTTGGCTTTTGCCTGAAGTAAATTATATTTTAATTTTCGGAATTTATTGCCAGAAATAAAGGGATGGAGTAAATCTTCACGCTTGATATACAAGGTAATGTCTGGATTGTTAATTGTTGTTTTTTGATTGAAAACTTCCAATGATTTATTTTTCACAAAGCTAGGCCTTCTTCCTTTGAATGCATCCTTTTATCATAAAAAAAACGACTAATAAAAGTCGTTTTTTTTATTCATTTCTTGCATTTGAAATTAATATTTTTTGTACTTCTTTCCGTTTATCAGTTGAAAATAATTCGACTAGGTAAACCGATTCGGGTAACCCATTTGTAGAAAATTGATAACTTTCTTTAACGCCTAATTTTACTTTGTTGAAAATTTGTTTACCTGTTAAATCATATAAAGCTATGGACTTTACATCCGCCAAATTTGGGTTTGAAACGGTAAGCATTTGATTTCCATTATTTTCAAAAATAACAAAATTATTTTTTACTGTTTCGTTTATATTCAAAGTTGGATTTAAAAAAGTGATTTCAAATCTGTTATTGTAAATTCCTGTCGGCAAAACCACATCATAGGCTTGATCTTTTAAATCGTGATAGGTTCCATCTTCACCATCATATAGATAAATATTTTGATTTTCATCAAAATTTTCTATTGTAGAAAGTGAAAATTTAAAATTTGCATTATCCGTAGCTTTTACACCAAGGGGAATTCTTTTAGTAATATCAAAATTTATACCTTGAATAACATATCTGTCATTTGCTAAGAAAAAATACACATCATTTGGCAAACTAATTGATGAAGCTCCCAAAGCATCAATTCCTCTATCAACACCATCTGTAGCTTCGGGAAGAAATGCAAGTGCAATTTGTTTTGTAAACTGACTATTAAATGTAGTATTTAGTCTTAAAAGGGAAACGGGTTCATTGCCATTCTGAATTGAACTTAAATTATTTGTTTCTCTACTTTTAGGCTGACTAGAACGTTCAAATTGCGATAAAGCACCGCTTTCCTTATAATATTCACGATGTGAATTTTTTAATGTAATTGATCCCGAAGGCACCAAAGGATCTCCTTTAACCATAAAACCTTGCCCTATTGGGGCATATTTCCTTTCAATTAATAATCCGGAAGAGAAAGCCACTGCATTGGGACTTCCATCACTATTGTATGTATTAAAAGTTGCGGCAACGTAAGCTCCAGTAGAATTTAGCCCCATTGGAGAATAAACACCATAACCCCCTTGATATTGGGCAAGAAAATGGGAATTTGTAGCTTTGTTTTGCTCCCAATAATAAGCAATTGCTGTACAAGCTAAGTTAGAACCATCTAATAAAAACTTATTTACATTCAAAGCACTAGGATATGGATTTCCTGTTAATGT
Source organism: uncultured Bacteroidota bacterium (assembly GCA_903842575.1). Taxonomy (GTDB): domain Bacteria; phylum Bacteroidota; class Bacteroidia; order Flavobacteriales; family Flavobacteriaceae; genus Flavobacterium. The sequence goes on from CAIMMM010000163.1 coordinate 4,399, forward strand.
ATATTTACCTGTAACAACATTCACTGTGATATCCCCGTCATTTGGTTTTCCTCTAAAATCATATCGTTGTGCACCATCTCCGCCTGAATTATTCACAACCGTTTCTCCAACATTTGTTGCGTCCGTACCGCTTGTTCCTTTCATCGAAAATCCTTCTCCAGATTGAATTGTAGTGGCTTCCCCTACCTGTATCCACCCTGAATATGCAGATGATGATAAAAATTTATAAATCCAATAGGGTGCAATTTGAAGCGGATTTGAAACCCCATCATAGCTATTCATAGCAAGCATAGTTGCAGGGGTACTTGCCATAACAGTTGTTGGTTGATTAAGCATCGTTATTCCAAAACTGTCATTTCCAACAGCTGCTGAAGCAATTCCAACTGGGGAACACCAATAATTGTAATCATAGTTGTCTGAAGTTCCTTCTTGAAATACAGACACTGTTCCACTTCCTTTGTTTGTGGAAGTTATCGTGCCTGTCCCTTGCAGTAACTGCCCTTCATTTCTTAAATAAAAATTGCCGTTGCTATTTAATTCTATCCCTTTATTTACAAAAAAAACTGTTCCTTTATTATAAACACAACTACCCGAACTAACATATAGTTGCGAAAATGAATCAGTTGTTATAAACAAAATAAAGAAGCAAAGAAGCTTTTTCATAATAAAATATTTTGGATAAAATATATGTATTAATTAATAAACAATAAAAAAATAGATAAAAAAAGTTGCTTGTTACTATTAATTTCTAGAATTTGAAATTATTATTTTCCTAACTTCTTTCCGATTATCATTTAAAATTAATTCGACGAAATAAATAGCGGCAGACAGTCCATCTGTAGAAAATTGATAACTTTCTTGAGCGCCTAATTTTACTTTGTTGAAAATTTGTTTCCCTGTTAAATCATATAGAGCAACCGACTTCACAACCAATAAGTTTGGATTGGAAACCGTAAGCATTTTTGACTCATTATTTTCAAAAATCGCAAGCTTGTTTTTTTCTATATTATATATTCTTTGTGTTGGATTTACAAATGTGATTTCAAATCTATTGTTGTAAACTCCTGTCGACAAAAGTACATCAAAAGCTTGATCTTTCAAATTGTGATAACTTTCATCTTCAGCATCATAAAGATAAATATCTTGGTTTTCATTAAAATTTTCAATACTAGAAAGGGCAATTTTAAAATTTGCATTATCAGTAGCTTTAACACCTATCGCAATTCTTTTAGTGATGTCGAAATTAATACCCTGAATAACATATCTGTTATTTTGCAGAAAAAAATAAACATTATTTGGCAAACTGTTTGATGTGGGATCCAAAGCATCAATTCCTCTATCAACGCCATCGGTAGCTTCGGGAAGAAATGCAAGGGCAATTTGTTTTGTATACTGATAGTTGAAAGTAGTATTTATTCTTAAAAGAGAAACTGGCTTATCAACACTTCGATTTGAATTTGAATTACCCAACAATTGCGGAACCGTGTAACTTGATTTACTTACTTTCATTGGTTGGGAGAAACCAATAGTTGCAAATAATAATGCAGTTAATAATAGTGTCTTCATAGCTTTGAGGTTTTGATATTAATTGGTATTTAACAAATCAAATGTAAACGCTAATCCGTTTAAAAGCAAATAAATCAGATTAAATACATGTTTTTGTTATGAATTAATATAAAAAACCTACAAAATAAACAATTTAAAAACAAACCTCTATCTTAAACATCCAAAAAAATCTTGGCTACAATAATTAAGGTCTTTTAATTTTTATACACTTATGCTAAAATTAAATTCTTTATAGGCCCTCTTCTATTGAATGCAAACTTTTGTCATTAAAAAGCAACTAATTAAAGTCGCTTTTTAAATATTAATTTTTAGAATTTGAAATTATTATTTTCTGCACTTCTTTCCTATTATCATTTAAAAAGATTTCAACTAGATAAACTGATGCAGGCAAACCATTTGTAGAAAATTGATAACTTTTTTGAACTCCTAATTTTACTTTACCAAAAATTTGTTTCCCTGTTAAATCATATAGAGCAACAGACTTCACATTCATCAAATTCGGATTTGAAACAGTAAGCATTTGATTCTCATTGTTTTCAAAAATCACAAAATTATTTTTTACAATATTGTTTCCTTTTTGTGTTGGATTTAAGAATGTTATTTCAAATCTATTGTTGTAAATTCCTGTCGGCAAAACCACATCAAAAGCTTGATCTTTTAAATCATGATAAGTTCCATCTTCAGCATCATAAAGGTAAATATCTTGGCTTTCATCAAAATTTTCAATTCCAGAAAGGGCAATTTTAAAATTTGCATTTTCCGTGGCTTTCACACCAAGTGGAATTCTTTTTTTGACATCGAAATTTATACCCTGAATAACATATCTATCATTATTTAAGAAAAAATAAATATCGTTTGGCAAACTGATTGACGAAGCCCCCAGAGCATCAATTCCTCTATCAACACCATCGGTAGCTTCGGGAACAAATGCAAGTACAATTTGTTTTGTAAACTGACTGTTGAAAGTAGTGTTTATTCTTAAAAGAGAAACTGGCTGATCATTATTTTGAGTTAAATTTGAATTATCTAACACATTTTTAATATGCTGATTAGAACGTTCAAATTGAGAATAAGGATCACTTTCTTTATAATATTCACGGTATGAATTTCTTAAGGTAATTGATCCGCCAGAACTTCCTTTAACCATAAATCCTTGTCCTATTGGAGCATATTTTCTTCCAATTGATAATCCAGAAGAGGTTCCAGCTGCATTTATACTTCCATCATTATTGTAGGTATTAAAAGTTGCAGCCGTATAAATTCCAGCAGAGCCTAAACTAACCGGAGAATAAACACCATAACCCCCTTGATATTGAGCAAGGTAATGGGAGTTAGTTTTTTTATTTTGCTCCCAATAATAGGCAACTCCTGTACATGCTGAATTAGCTGCATCTAATAAAAATGCATTAACATTCAAAGCACTAGGATATGGATTTCCTGTTAATGTATATTTATTTGTATCCACATTTACAGTAATATCTCCATCATTTGGTTTTCCTCTAAAATCATATCGTTGCGCACCATCTCCACCTGGATTATTCACAACCGTTTCTCCAACATTTGTTGCGTCTGTACCGCTTGTCCCTTTCATTGTAAATCCTTGTCCAGGTTGAATTGTAGTGGCTGCTCCTACTTGTACCCATCCTGAATAATCAGATGATGATAAAAATTTATAAATCCAATAGGGAGCAATTTGAAGCGGATTTGAAATTCCGTCGTAACTATTCATAGCAAGCATAGTTGCGGGAGTAGCTGCCGTTACTGTTGTTGGCTGGTTTAGTAATGTAATTCCAAAAGGATTATTTATTGATGTTGCTGATGCTACATTTCCAACAGGGGAACACCAATAATTGTAATCATAATTATCCGAAGTTCCTTCTTGAAATACAGATACTGTGCCTAGCCCTTTATTAGCCCCTGAGCCCGTGGTTCCTTGTAAAAGTTGCCCATCTTTTCTTAAATAAAAATTACTGGTAGATGCATTTAACTCTATGTCGTTTTTTACATAAACATAGTGGTTACTTGCATAAACATAAGTGTTGGCTTTCAAATACATATCTTGGGAATTTGCTTGAATCTGGAATAAAAATCCAGCTGTAAGCAATATCGATTTTAAAAGTATTTTTTTCATAATAGCGAAATTTATATATTCATTGTTTGCAAAATATATGCAGTGTATTAATTTTCAAAGAATAAATTATACTTCCTTCTTTTTATTAATTATTAGCATCAATACATTCCGTTGCCCCACCTATAAGGTTAAATTGATCATTAGCATGCGCTTCAGACCATTGAATTGTAACTGTTACGGAATTATTTACTGTTGTATCAAATGTAGCGGATGTATTATAGTCGGCATTACTCGCCACATTGTCTTGCTGTATCTTCCCATAACTTATTACAGATCCAGAACTTCCAATACTTCTAATTGTAAATCTAATATCTATATCCCAAGGTCTGAGAGAAGAGGCTGTTGTTGCGTTTGAAGTTGTAGTTAGAATAACATTACTACCTTCTTTTACTCTAATAGTAAATGTTGGTCCATTGTCTCTAGTTCGATAATTACCATATAATTTAATATTTACCAATTTTCCAACGGTAAGGTAGTTTGCAGCCATTGTGGAGGTATAAATTGTTGTTTCTGTTGAAGTATTGGTAACAGGAACATTCGCGACCACAACATCTTGCGCCAGCATTATACTTCTTCTTACTAAATAGGTGGAGGCATAAAAAGTATGCTCTTTATATTCGATACATCCAGGCTCAACAGTTGTCATTAATGGCCCATCGGTAAGTTTTAACGGAGCAGTTCCTGCAGCAGTTGTGCCAGCTTTTATTTGTAAATAAGCTGTTGGAGATGTAACTCCAATACCAACATTCCCTCCTGATAAAACTCTCATTCGTTCTGTATTATTAGTTTTTAAAACCAAATCTTTTGCATCCGTTGTCCCAACAAAATTTGTACCTGCAATCGTGCCGGTATTCCCTGTTAAATCCCAATTTGATGATGTTGAAGAATTGTAATCATTCGATGTTTTCCATTCTGTTCCGTTACTAAAAATTGTTACAGCTTCTCCATTTTTAGCCAAGATCAAATCTGTTACCCCATCTATTGTTCCAGCCACAGTAACATTTGCGGTACTAGTTGCTTCTCTTTTAACGGTATAAAAACGACCACTAATTCCCGTGGCAGTAGGTAAAGTTATAGTAATTGCTGTTGATCCGTTATTGCAAATAACAAGATTGTAGGTGTCATCTAAAGTTGTATTAGCGGTTACCGTAGTTACCTTCTGACCAAACGAACCATTTACTTCAAATGTAGATTTTGGAGTTACGGTATTAATTCCAACTTGAGCAACACTAATATTACTACCAAGAAGAAAAAATGAAATTGCAAAAAAATTCAATAAGATGTTTTTGCGTTTTGGGATGATTGTGTTCATAATTGTAGGTGTTTTATTTATGTTTGTAAGATGTTTAACGTGAAAATATATAATATATGTAATTCATCGAACAAATTTACCTTTTATCGATAAATTAAAATATGATTACAATCATACTATGAAATTATTTTATATTAATTAATCTTCTGGTTATAAAAAATTACCAAAAACAGAGGTTGGTAATTGTGAATTAGAAGACGGATGCCACTAGATTAAAGAAAATATTTAAAGAATTAAATATTGGGTTACTATTAGAAAGATTCGCTTAAAGTGTATAAATTTGTACTCATGAATGAACAAAGCAATGAAAATATATTAATCGAAGGCGAAGATTTCTATTATACACCAGAAGGTTACAAATGTTTTACCGAGAAGTACCATCTAAAAAAAGGGTATTGTTGCAAAAGCGGATGTCGTCATTGCCCGTATGGCTACGATAAAAAAACAGGAGAAATTAAAAAACCTTCAAAATAACCACATCAACGAATTAACAAACATGACCTTTCAAGAGCAAATACTACAAGGAATTCCATCGGTTTTACCCAATTTGAAACCCTACGAAGTTGACATCAATCATGCACCAAAGCGAAAAGAAATTCTTTCTAAAGAGGAAATAAAATTAGCATTAAAAAATGCATTACGTTATTTTGAACCCAAACATCACGCTGAATTAATTCCCGAATTCAAAAACGAATTGCAAACTTACGGGCGCATTTATATGTACCGCCTGCGTCCTGATTATAAAATGTTCGCTCGTCCTATTTCCGAATATCCGGGGAAATGCGAACAGGCCAAAGCCATTATGCTCATGATTCAAAACAATTTGGATTATGCTGTAGCACAACACCCTCATGAGTTGATTACCTATGGCGGAAACGGTGCCGTTTTTTCCAATTGGGCTCAATATTTATTGACTATGAAATATTTGGCGGAAATGACCGAGGAACAAACTTTAGCTATGTATTCGGGTCATCCAATGGGTTTATTTCCTTCACATAAAGAAGCCCCAAGAGTTGTAGTGACTAATGGAATGGTAATCCCCAATTACTCCAAACCCGATGATTGGGAAAAAATGAATGCCTTAGGTGTTTCACAATACGGACAAATGACAGCAGGAAGCTATATGTACATTGGTCCACAAGGCATTGTTCACGGCACTACCATAACCGTTTTAAACGGATTTAGAAAAATAAAAAAAGCACCAACTGGTGGTTTATTCGTAACATCTGGATTAGGCGGAATGTCTGGAGCACAACCAAAAGCAGGAAATATTGCTGGTTGTGTAACTGTTTGCGCCGAAGTCAATTCAAAAATTACCCACATACGCCATTCGCAAGGTTGGATAAATGAGGTTATTGATGAACTAAATGAATTAGTGCCAAGAGTTAAAAAAGCATTGGAAAACAAAGAAATAGTTTCCATTGCTTACCTCGGAAATATTGTGGACGTTTGGGAAAAGTTTGACCAAGAAAATCTTCATATTGATTTAGGTTCCGACCAAACTTCCCTTCACAATCCGTGGGCTGGAGGCTATTATCCTATCGGATTTACTTTCGAGGAATCGAATGAAATGATGGCCAATAATCCTGTGAAATTCAAAGAAGAGATTCAAAAAACATTACGGCGACATGCGTCAGCTATCAACAAACACACTGCTAAAGGAACCTATTTTTTTGATTATGGAAATGCTTTCTTACTAGAAGCTTCCCGCGCTGGCGCCGATATTATGGCTCCAAACGGAATTGATTTTAGATATCCAAGTTATGTACAAGATATTATGGGCCCTATGTGTTTCGATTACGGATTTGGACCTTTTCGTTGGGTTTGTGCTTCAGGCAAATCGGAAGATTTAGCCAAGACAGATAAAATTGCTTGCGAAGTGCTGGAAGAAATGATAAAGAAATCTCCATCCGAAATTCAGCAACAAATGGCGGATAATATTCAATGGATAAAAGGCGCACAAGAAAACAAATTAGTTGTTGGTTCACAAGCTCGAATTCTTTACGCTGATGCGGAAGGAAGAATTAAAATTGCAGAAGCGTTCAATCAAGCTATTTCCCGTGACGAAATTGGGATTGTCATTTTAGGCCGAGATCATCACGACGTTTCAGGAACCGATTCACCTTATAGAGAAACCTCCAATATTTATGACGGCTCCCGTTTTACTGCCGATATGGCCATTCAAAATGTCATTGGCGACAGCTTCCGTGGCGCAACTTGGGTATCCATTCATAACGGCGGCGGCGTGGGTTGGGGAGAAGTAATTAACGGTGGATTCGGCATGGTTCTTGACGGGTCAAAAGATGCATCAAGACGTTTAGAATCAATGCTTTTCTGGGATGTAAACAACGGAATTTCGAGACGAAGTTGGGCAAGAAATGAAGGGGCTATTTTTGCAATAAAAAGAGCAATGGAGACGCAACCTTTATTAAAAATTACCATCCCTAATAAAGTGGAAGATGGATTGTTGGATTTTTAGATAGATATATTCTTTTGCGTTTTCCATTTTTTCAAACAATCAAAAAAGAGACTAATTAAAAAATTGATAGACTATGAAAACAACAAAATTTTTACCAATACTCCTACTCTTCGTTTTAGCGTCCTGTAGTTCCGTAAGTGTAAATTCGGACTATGACAAGAAAGTTGACTTCACACAATTTAAAACCTATGCTTACTTAAAAAATGGAGTTGATAAAGTACAAATATCCGATTTGGATAAAAAAAGAATCCTGCGTTCTATTGATGAAGTAATGGCCACCAAAGGTTTAACCAAAAGCGAATCGCCCGATATGTTGGTAAGCATTTTTACCAAAGAAAGTGAGCGACTTGATGTATACAATCAAGGTGGATTTGGTTGGAATTGGAGTCCTTATTGGGGAATGGGGATTGGATATACCAACGTATCCTCTACTCCCGAAGGTACTTTATATATTGATTTAATTGATGCCAAATCCAAAGAACTCATTTGGCAAGGAGAAGGAACAGGTTATCTTACAAAAGACCGTGAGAAAAAAGACGAACGAATCAAAGAATTTGTAGCTAAAATTTTAACGCAATATCCACCGGGTTCGAATAAAAAATAAAATAAAAACCTCCAAACAGGAGGTTTTTTTATGTTTAATATTTCATCAACTCTTCCATTTTAATTCTAACTTTCTCTGCGTTAGGAATCATGGTGAATTCTAAAGTGCTATTCAATGGAATGGCTGGCATATTCTCAGACCCAATTACCATTACGGGTGCGTCTAAATGTTTGAAGCATTTTTCCTGTATCATACCCGCTAAACTTCGAGCGAAAGAGTTATTTGAAGGTTCTTCGGTTATGATAAGGCATTTTTTAGCTTTCTTAACCGATTTTAGAATAGCGAATTCGTCTAATGGAAATAAGGTTCTTAAATCGATGATTTCTGCTTTGTTTTTAAAATCTGCCGAAGCATTCAACGCCCAATGCACTCCCATGCCATAAGTAATTACCGAAATCGTTTCTTCACTTTCCTGCTCCCAAATTTCCTGTACGACATTGGCTTTGCCAAAAGGCAAAACATAATCTTCGCTTGGTTCGTAAACACGTGCTTCATCCGTCCCTTTCACTTTACTCCAATACAAACCTTTATGTTCTAAAATCACAACCGGATTGGGGTCGTAATACGCGGCCTTTAGCAACCCTTTTAAATCCGCGCCATTACTTGGATAGGCAATTTTGATACCGCGAATATTGGTTAATACACTTTCTACAGAGGATGAATGATAAGGTCCACCACTTCCATAAGCCCCAATGGGTACTCTCAAAATCATGCTCACTGGCCATTTCCCATTAGACAAATAGCAAGAACGACTTACTTCTGTAAACAACTGATTCAAGCCTGGCCAAATGTAATCGGCAAACTGCACCTCAACAATTGGTTTTAATCCAACAGCCGACATTCCGACAGTAGAACCTACAATAAAGGCTTCTTGAATGGGTGTATTGAACACTCTTTCGTCTCCAAATTTTTGTGCTAAAGTTGCGGCTTCCCTGAAAACACCACCCAATCGACCTCCAACATCTTGGCCATAGAGTAAACATTCTGGGTGTTTTTTCATTAATTCTTCGACAGCAAACAAAGCGCAATCGACCATCACTACTTTATCTTCTCGTGTGGGATTTCGTTCCCCAGCTTCTTCTGTGATTGGAGTAGAAGCAAAATCGTGGGTGAATAAATCCTCCGGATTTGGATCTTCCGCTTTTTTCGCTTTTTCAAAATCGGCTTCCACTTTGGCAATAGCCTTATTTTCTATAGTTTTAATTTCATCATTTGAAAACCCAGCTTCCAATAGTTGATTTATCAATACTGGATAAGGATCCCGAGATTGGGCTTCTTCCAAATCGTCGCGATACCATTCCATTCGAACGCCAGATGTATGGTGATTCAACAACGGTACTTTCGCATGAATTAAAAATGGTCTTCGTTCTTCACGAATTATTTTTATTACCTTTTGAACTGCGGAATAACACTCATTAAAATTGGCGCCGTCAATAGAAATGGATTCTATTCCGTGGAAACCTTTTATATATTCAAAGGCATTTTGCGCACGGGTTTCTGCCGCATTTGCTGAAATATCCCAACCGTTATCCTGCACTAAATACAAAATAGGAAGTTGTTTTAAAGCCGCCATTTGAAAGGCTTCTGCTACTTCACCTTCCGTTACAGAGGCATCGCCAAGGGAACAAACAACAATTGGCGCTTCTTGATTTTTATCTTGGATACCTATATTTTCTTTATACCAAAAACCCATTGCAGCACCAGTAGCAGGAATCGTTTGCATCCCTGTTGCGGAGGATTGATGTGGTATTTTTGGTTTATCTGCATCGTTCAAACTCGGATGGCAATAATAGGTTCGTCCACCCGAAAACGGATCGTCTTTTTTTGCCATTAATTGTAACATCAAATCATAAGGTTGCATACCGATTCCGAGCAACATCGCGTCATCTCTATAATACGGAAAAGCAAAATCTTGCGGCAATAATTGCATCGCCATTGCAATTTGAATGGCTTCATGTCCACGTGAAGTAGCGTGAACGTATTTGGAAACTAGCTTAAAATTAGCTTCATACAAATTGGTCATTGCCTTGGCAGTAGCCATTGTAGAAAATGCTTTTTCGAGAGTTGATTTATCTAAATTCATTTATTTTATTTAATGCTTAACTTGAAAGTAAGAGCAAACAACTTATTTTGCTTCTACAATCCAACCAAATTTATCTTCGATATCTTGAACTTTTATAGCATTCAACGTTTCATTTACCATTACCGATACTGGATTTTCTTCTGGAAATTTAATGCACAAATCTTTATTCCCAATCTCTCCAACCATGGCAATGCCAACTGCTGTACCTGTTCCGAATGCTTCTTCTAGGGTTCCGTTTTTTGAAGCTTCAATGATTTCCGAAATGGTGATTGGCCTTTCAATTACTTCAAATCCTTTATCCCGTAATACATCAATAACACTCATCCTAGTAATTCCGGATAAAATACTACCGCTCAAATCGGGGGTGATAAATTTGCCGGCTATTTTAAAGAAAATATTCATGGTTCCCACTTCTTGAATGCATTCAAAACCTTGAGCATCCAACCACAAAACTTGGTCGTATCCTTGCGCTTTTGCATATTCGGTTGGACGAATAGCTGCTGCGTAATTTCCAGCTGCTTTGGCTTCTCCAGTTCCACCATTAACAGCACGAACATATTTTTTTTCTGCGTATAATTTAATTTTTCTATTAAAAAAAGGTCCGGCCGGCGATGCCATTATAATAAACTTGAAGCTCGTTGCCGCCCGCATTCCAATAAACGCTTCATCGGCATACATAAACGGACGCAAGTACAAGGCGCTTCCCTCCGACGTTGGAATCCATTCTTTTTCAAGAGCAGTGAATTGTTTTAAAGCTTCCACAAATAAATCTTCGGGAAACAATGGCATTCCCATTCTATTGGCGCTGAAATTTAAACGTTTTGCATTTTCATATGGACGAAATAATAACGGCGTTCCTTCCTTCCCTAGAGTGGCTTTCATTCCTTCAAAAATGGCTTGACCGTAATGTAAAGCCATCGCTGCAGGATGTGTTGGAATTAAAGTTAAAGGCTCAATTCTAGGATTGTTCCATTCCCCATTTTCATAATCACAAATAAACATATGATCGGAAAAATGAGTTCCCATTGAGACGTTATTCAAGTCCACTTCATCCACTTTAGACTGTCCAACTTTGGTTATTTTTATTGATTGTGTTATTATATTTTCCATAATAAATAATTTCTTTTAAATTCCCCCTTCGAGCGTTAGGGGGCTAAATTGTTCTAAATAATCACCTGTTTTTCGCAAGAAAGAACCTCCTAAAAAACCATCAACCACACGATGGTCAAAGGAAAGGGAAAGATACATCATACTTCTGATGGCTATTTCGTCGCCTTTTGAAGTAGTAATCACCTCGGGGCGTTTTTTTATAATTCCGAATGCTAAAATGGCCACTTCGGGTTGGTTAATGATTGGCGTTCCCATCAAACTTCCAAAAGTTCCCACATTGGAAATTGTAAACGTACTCCCTTGAATTTCTTCCGGTTTTAGTTTGTTATTTCGAGAACTATCTGCTAGATGGTTCACGTCTTTTGCTAATGCAACCAAGTCTTTTTCATTGGCATTTCGAACCACAGGAACAATTAAATTCCCATTAGGCAAAGCCGTTGCCATTCCGATATTAATGTCTTTATGAATGATAATGTTTTTCTCATCAACCGAGACATTTATCATTGGGAAATCCTGAATTGCTTTGGCTACCGCTTGAACAAAAACAGGGGTAAATGTCAATTTTTCTTGGAATTTTTCTTGGAATTCTTCCTTGTTTTCATTGCGCCAATTCACCAAGTTGGTAACATCCACTTCAATATAGGAAGTCACGTGAGGTGACGTTTGTTTGGAATACACCATATGATCGGCAATCATTTTGCGCATACGATCCATTTCTACAATTCGGTCTTTTCCTTCCACAAAATTGATTTTTGGTTTTTGAAAAGTTGACTGTTGTCGGTTGTCGATTGTTGGTTTACTTTGGATTGGATATTTTCGGTTTTTTAAATAATTGAAAACATCGCTTTTTTGCAATCTCCCCTCAGCACCTGAGCCAAGAATGGATTGTAATTCTTCAATCGAAAGATTTTCTTTTTGAGCAATGCTAATGATTAGTGGGGAAATGAAAGCGTCTTGGTTGGATTTCAGTTGTCGGTTGTCGGTTGTCGGTTTTTGCCCTTCGACTGCACTCAGGGTGACAGTTTTAGTTTCGACTACTTCTGCTTTCTGCTTTCTGCCTTCTGCCTTCTCATCAGAATCAATCAACGCCAATACTTCTCCCACGCCTACAACCGCATCCTTTTGAAAGCGAATTTCAGTAATCACTCCCGAAACGGGTGACGGCACATCGCTATCTACTTTATCAGTGGCAACTTCCACAATGGTCTCTTCCGCTTCCACAAAATCACCCACGTTTTTCAACCAGGCAATAATAGTAGCTTCGGATATACTTTCACCCATTTTGGGCATTTTGAATTCGAGTATTGGCATATTTTTAGTTTTCAGTCGCAGTTCAGTCGCAGTTCAGTAATAGCTGAAAACTGTGACTGAATACCGACTACTTCTTTTTAAATTCTTCTAATGTTTTGTAAAACGCTTCTTGTGTTGGACGATCCGCTGGAATTTCTCGTAACGGCTCGACTGCTTTTAATGTATCGTAACATTCCTTCGGCAATTGTTGGTATAAAGCAGTTCCTTTTGTTTTCCATTCGATCATTTCATCGGTCACGTCTTTTATAATTATTGCTGGATTTCCAACGACCATTTTCCGATTTGGAATTTGCATTCCTGCTTTAATAAAACTCAATGCTCCGATGATACATTCATCCCCCACATTCACATCATCCATAATGACAGCGTTCATTCCTACAAGGCAATTCGCACCAATGTTGGCTCCATGAATTATCGCTCCGTGACCAATATGTGCTCCAGATTTTAAAACCATTGTCTTTCCTGGGAACATGTGAATAGTACAGTTTTCCTGAACATTACAACCATCTTCTATGATAATCCCCCCCCAATCGCCACGAATGGCAGCGCCTGGGCCCACATATACATTTTTTCCAATAATTACATTGCCTGTAACCGCAGCTTGCGGGTGAATGAAACTACTTTCGTGAATGACGGGGATAAAGCCTTTGAATTCGTAAATCATGGTTGTTGGTTGTTTGATAGTCCCACAAATTATCAATTATTTAAATTTCTTCAACGTTTCTTTTGTAAAATCCGACAGTACTAATCTTCCGCTTATAGCCGCCCTTTCGGCAAGTAGGGTATCCCAATCTTCAGTTCCTCGCCAAAACACTTTTTTCATTTCAATCATCGCTTCTAGATTATAGGCACATAAATTTTCTGCAAGTTGCTGTACCGCTTCGTCTAGTTCTTCGATGCTTTCAAAAATAGTAGCATATAATCCTTTTTCTTTTGCCCAAGTAGCGTCGTAAAATGTGTTGGCATCAATAGCAATTTGTGACATCGCAGAAACGCCCATTTTTCTTTCGATAGCTGGCGAAACTACAAAAGGTCCAATTCCAACATTGAGTTCGCTTAATTTTATCGCAGCAAATTTTGTTGCCATACAATAATCGGTGGCGGAAGCTATTCCAACGCCGCCACCCACTGTTTTTCCTTGAATGCGCCCAATAATGAACTTCGGACATTTGCGCATTGCATTAATAACATTGGCAAAACCCGAGAAAAACACTTTCCCTGTTTCGGCATCGTTAATGGCAACCAATTCCTGAAAACTAGCTCCTGCGCAAAAAGTTCTTTCCCCGCCACTTTTTAGAATGACAATTTTTACATTGGGATCATTTCCAACACTGGTAATCGTTTCGACCAGTTGCGCTAGAATATGGCCTGGCAATGAATTTTGTTCTGGATGAAAAAACTCGATTGTAGCAATTCCGTTTTCACTATTTTGTTTTACGTAGGCTTCCATAAAATGATACATTTGATCGTTAATTATATTATTCCAAATTGCTCAAAATGATGATTCAAATGTTTTCGTTCCAACAACTGCCATTCATATCTATTCATTTCGCCAAAAACAGCGTTCTTCAAAAGCGCTTCTGGATTTTGTTTGTAAAAGGCAATATATTCCGAACGAGCTTCCAACATTTTTTCTTTGGCTGTAGCTAAATCAGCATATTGTAATTCGTTAATTTTTGATTTTGCAGCTAATGGAAAATCAAAATTTTGCGGCATTTTGCTATAGTCATATAGCATGTTGTGCACTTTTTCTATAATCTTTTCAGGTGTTGTGATATCAAAATCTTGAATTTCTCCCGATGCGATTCGGTAACCGTATTCCAAATGCTCAACCATTTGTTGCGCCGATAGGATTCCCCATTTTGGTTTGGAACTATCCGTTAGTTTATGCAAACACTCCTGAATTTTAGCTTCGGTCATTTCAACAAATATTTCTTGCTTTTTCTGCACCATAGTCAAAATAGTGGCTACTGCTACCAATTCATCTTCGGCATCAAAAACTTCTACAAACCATTTTACAATTCCACTTGGATGTTCGGCAGAAGCCACATCTCTATCTACTTTTTGTTTGCAGGTTAAACGCACATATACTGTATCGTTGTGATATATTGGCCGCAAGAATCGGCATTCTTCCAACCCATAATTTGCGGCAACAGGCCCTTTATTTGGATACACGAACAATCCCGCAGCAGCAGCCAAAATGAAATAGCCGTGAGCGGTTCTTTTTTTGAAGATACTCCCGTCGAGCGAAGTAATATCGGTGTGTGCATAGAAATGATCCCAAGTTAAATTGGCAAAATTAATAATGTCTGTATCCGTAACTGTTCGGTTGTGCGTTCGCAATGACATCCCTGGCTGGATGTCTTCCCAATGGTATTGAAATGGATGTTGTGTAATCTCTTTGTATTTTGAATTGGGTTGATAAATCCCCGTAATTTCCGTTAATGTGGTTGGCGAACCTTGAATGGCACAGCGTTGCATATAATGCTTGATACCGCGAACGCCACCCATTTCTTCCCCACCACCGGCGCGACCTGGACCACCGTGAACCAATTGTGGCAATGGTGAGCCATGACCCGTACTTTGCTTGGCATTTTCCCTGTTTAAAACTAAAATTCTACCGTGATGTGATGCGGCATTAATTACGTAGTCCTTAGCAATTTCATCCGAATTGGTTACGATAGAAGACACTAGCGAGCCTTTGCCCATTTGGGCCAATTCGATAGCTTCATCTATGTTTTTATAAGGCATAATCGTAGCAATCGGGCCAAAAGCTTCGGTTTCGTGAACGGAGATATTTTTAAACGGATCCTCTTCCCGAAGCAACATTGGACTAATAAATGCCCCTTTATTGTCGGCTCCAATTAGGTTTATTTTATCAAAATCACCATAAACAATTTTGGCCGTTTTGGCAATTTCATGTGTTCTTGCTTTTACTTCTTCTACTTGATCTTTTGAAACTAAAGAACCCATTCGGACTTCTTTTAATCGTGGATCACCAATAGTTACTTTGTCTAATGCTTTTCCTAATGCTACTTGCACCTCATCCATTAAATTTATTGGAACAATCAATCTACGAATGGCCGTACATTTTTGACCGCATTTCACGGTGATTTCACTTCTTGCTTGGTTGATAAACAAATCAAATTCGGGTGTTCCTGGGACGGCATCTTCTCCTAAAACAGAACCATTTAACGAGTCGGCTTCCATGTTAAATGGAACCGATTCGTTGATTATTCTTGGATGTGCTTTCAACATGCGGCCTGTCGTTGCCGAACCTGTAAACGTAACTACATCTTGACTTTCGACAGTGTCTAAAAGCGAATGCGCCGAACCACAAATTAATTGCAAAGCGCCTTCTGGCAAGATATTAGAAGCTATGATTTCTCGAACAACTGCTTCCGTTAAATACGAAGTTGATGTTGCCGG
This sequence comes from uncultured Bacteroidota bacterium, assembly GCA_903842575.1. Taxonomy (GTDB): domain Bacteria; phylum Bacteroidota; class Bacteroidia; order Flavobacteriales; family Flavobacteriaceae; genus Flavobacterium. Next base: position 20,424 of record CAIMMM010000163.1, read on the forward strand.
TTTTACCACGGCTGGAACTCCTGCCATCCAATTGACAGCGCATTTTTCTAGCATTCCCCAGATTGGAAAATTGAACGCATTGATATGAACAGCAACACCTTTTTTAGGAACCAAAATATGATGCGCCATGAAGTGGCCGCCTTTGGATAAATCGATGGCATCGCCTTCCACGTGATAGGATTGGTTTGGAAATAATTTTCTCAAAGAGGCATTGGCAAATAAATTTCCAAATCCCCCTTCGATGTCAATCCATGAATCAACACGTGTGGCACCCGTTCTATAGCTTATTTCATAAAATTGTTCTTTTCGTTTGGTTAAATACATCGCCAAACTTTTAATCATATTTCCACGTTCTTGGAAGGTCATTTTTCGGAGCTTCTCACTACCTTTTGTTCTTCCGTAATGGAGGATTTCACCAAAATCCAGACCTTGTGTAGAAACATTCCCTATAATTTCTCCGGTAACCGAATCAAACAAAGGGACTCCTTCACCGGTACCTGAAGTCCAATTTCCTAGAATGTAATTTTGTATTTTACTCATACTCTTTTCTTTAACCATATTAAGGTTAGTTTAAACTCTTTCAATAATTGTGGCATAGCCTTGACCAACACCAATACACATGGTGATTAAGGCATATCGTTTGCCTGTCAATTGTAATTCCAATGCTGCCGAATAGGTTATTCTTGCTCCAGTTACTCCTAGTGGATGACCAATTGCAATGGCGCCTCCATTTGGATTTACTCTTGGATCGTTATCTTTTAATCCTAATTCACGAAGGCAAGCAATGCTTTGTGATGCAAAGGCTTCATTTAATTCGATGATATCCATTTGGTCTAATGTTAAATTGGCTTTTGCTAAAGCTTTTTTAGTAGCTTCAACGGGGCCAATTCCCATTATTCTTGGTTCTACTCCCACTACTGCTGAACTCACAATTCGCGCTAGTGGTTTCAGATTGTATTGTTTCACCGCTTCCGCAGATGCTATAATCGTTGCACAAGCACCATCATTTAAACCAGAGGCATTTCCTGCCGTTACACTTCCATCTTTTTTGAATGCTGGACGCAATTTTGACAATCCTTCCAATGAAGTATTCGGCTTGATGAATTCATCTTTAGAAAAGAGAATCGGGTCGCCTTTGCGTTGGGGAATTTCCACGGTTACTATTTCTTTGGCAAATCTGCCTGATGCTTGCGCTGCTGAAGCTTTTTGCTGACTATGTATGGCAAACGCATCTTGGTCATCACGGGAAATATTATATTTTTCTGCTAAATTTTCGGCGGTATCGCCCATGGCATCTGTTCCAAACATGGCGTGCATTTTTGGGTTGATGAAACGCCATCCAAAACTCGAATCGTACATTTTAGAATCGGTTCCATAAGCTGTTGAAGGTTTAGAAACTACTAAGGGTCCGCGTGTCATATTTTCAATTCCACCGGCAATAAAGACATGTCCGTCGCCCGCTTTTATAGCACGACTGGCGTGAATAATTGCTGATAAACCTGAACTGCACAAACGGTTTACGGTTTCTCCGGGAACAGTATAGGGCAATCCTGCCAACAATAACGACATGCGCGCCACATTGCGATTGTCTTCCCCCGCTTGATTAGCACAGCCCATTATGACATCGTCATAAGCCTCTTTTGGAATGCTTGGATTATTGCCTACCACTGTTTTGATAACCAATGCGCCTAAATCATCAGGGCGAACTGACGCTAATGTTCCTTGATAACTTCCAATTGGAGTTCGAACTCCGTCTATGATGTATGCTTCCATTTAAATAATTATGAATTATGAGTTTTGAATTATGAGTTCTAAACTTAATGCTATTTTTCCCATTCTTTTAGAGTTCTGAATGCCACTCCTTTGAAAAGTGCTACGAGCGTTTCTCCTCTTTTAACTTCTATAATATAAAATCCAACCTTATTTTTCAAGCTTTCTAATGTTGCTTCTGCCACGATATAATCTCCTTCCTCTAGTGCTTCAATATGATTGATTGAAGTATCAATAGAAACAGCATATCTTCCATTAGTGTTCACAGCAAATCCAAATGCAGTATCGGCTAATGAATAACTAATCCCACCATGCGCTTTGTTCATACTATTCAACATTTCTTTACGAATCGTCATTGCTACTTTGCATCTCCCTATTTCACATTCGAGAATTTCAATCCCAAGCCATTGACTGAATGCGTCAAGGGAAAGCATCTTGTATGGAATTTTTGTGCCTTCCATTTAGAAAAAAATTTTATTTTCTTTATTCATTTTACGTAATAAAGCACAGCATCTGTATCTGTCTTCATGATATTCGTTATATAAATCATCCAATTTTTCGACACACCATTGGATTCCTAATTCGTTTGCCCAAGCGAGTAATCCTTTTGGATAATTTACTCCTTTGGTCATGGCGTTATCAATATCATTTGCAAAAGCTACTTTTAAAAACAAAGCATCTGCAGCTTCATTGATGAGCATTACAATTACACGTTCAAAGATTGTTTTGGATAAAGTTAAATCTTCGTTAGGTTTTGGCATTTCGATAGCATAATTGTAAAACCCTCTTCCTGATTTTCTGCCTAAAAACCCAGCTTCCACTAATCTTTTTTGAGTGAATGAAGGTTTATATTTTGGGTCGAAATAAAAAGAAGTGAAAACACTTTCTGTAACTGCATAATTCACATCGTTTCCAATGAAATCCATTAATTCGAAAGGTCCCATTTTAAAACCCCCTAGGGTTTTCATTGCAAAATCAATAGTGGCAAAATCAGCTACTCCTTCATCATAAATTCGTAAAGCTTCACTATAAAAAGGGCGAGCCACTCTGTTGACAATAAATCCGGGAGTATCTTTAGTAACCGCAACTACTTTTTTCCAATCGGAAATAATTTTTGTAGTAAATAAAAGCACTTCATCACTAGTTTGAATTGCAGGCACTACCTCAACTAATTGCATTAATGGGGCAGGATTAAAAAAGTGAATTCCAATAACGCGTTCAGGTTTTTTACAAGAAGCTGCAATGGAAGTAATGGAAAGGGATGAAGTATTGGATGCTAAAATAGTTTCGGGAGACACATAAGTTTCTAACTCGGAGAAAAGTTTTCTTTTTATTTCAATATTCTCAACAATTGCTTCAATGACCAGATCGGAATGAGATAATTCACCCATCGTATGAACATAGGAAATGTTGCTTGTAATTCTGAATTTTTCGGCTTCATCAATTTTAGCTTTCTCAACTAATTTTGATAGTGTAATTTCGAGGTTGGCTTTGCTTTTGGCTAACACTTCTTGATTTGTGTCATAAATTTTTACTTCACAACCCGAAGTTGCAGCTACTTGTGCAATACCACTTCCCATAGTTCCTGACCCGATTACTGCTATTTTCATTTGAATTAGGATTTAGCCCGTCGACTATGCTCAGGGGGATAAAATATTTTTTTTAATTTCCTTTAAATTCGGGTTTCCTTTTTTCTACAAAAGCAGCTACACCTTCTTTATAATCATTAGAAGAACTAGCTTCAATTTGCAAATCGCTTTCCAATTGCAATTGTTGTTCTAACGTATTGGTCATCGATTGATTCAATAATCTTTTGGTTAATCCTAATGCTTTTGTTGGCATATTGGCTAAGGTTGTGGCTAAACTCATTGTATCCTCTTGAAAAAAAGCAGTTGGATAAATTTTATAAACCAATCCCATATTTAATGCTTCATCAGCTGTTACTTTATCTCCTAACATCATCAAGGCCGTAGCTTTTTGTAGGCCAATGATTCTTGGTAAGAAAAAAGTTCCTCCACTATCTGGTATTAAACCAATTTTACTAAAGGCTTGAATAAAAGAGGTATGCTCAGTTGCCACAACAAAATCACACGCTAAAGCAATATTGGCTCCTGCTCCTGCAGCCACTCCATTTACAGCAGCTATTATTGGTTTTTCTATGTTTCTAATTCTTTGGACAATTGGATTGTAATGTTCTTCCAAAATCTTTCTAAAACCTGGGTTTAATTCTGGGTTGGTTACTTCTTTTAAGTCTTGTCCGGCACAAAATGCTTTCCCATTTCCTGTGATTACGATTGCACGAACATTAACGTCATTATTGCAGTCGTCTAAGGTTTTTTGCAATAACAAAGCCATTTCACGATTGAAACTATTGAAAACTTCAGGTCTGTTGAGTGAAATCCACGCAACGCAATTTTCTATTTTTAAAAGGATACTCTCCATTATCATCGGTTATTTGGTTATTTGGTTATTTGGAAATCGAATAAACGAATTACAAAATTATCAAATGAACCTATTTTAAACATTTAAAATAGTCGAATGGCTCTAAACAGTCTTCACATTTAAACAATGCTTTACATGCTGTAGAACCAAATTGACTTACTAGTTTTGTATTAAATGAACCACATTGTGGACATTTCACTACTTTTTTATTTCCAAGAAGTGCCTCTTTATCAGCTTCTGCAGATAATGGTGATGCAATTCCATATTTTTCTAATGCTACTCTGCCTTTTTCTGTGATCCAATCTGTTGTCCATGCTGGTGAAAGAATTAAAGTAACATTAGCTTCATATCCTTTTATTTTAAAAGCACTTTTAATATCATCTCCAATTACATCCATTGCTGGACATCCACTATAGGTTGGGGTTATTTCAACCTCAACGATGTTATTTATGTATTTGGCAGAACGCACTACACCCATTTGAACAATTGAAAGCACAGGGATTTCTGGATCGGAAACAAGTTCTAGAATTTCTAAAAGTGTTTTGTCAATTGACAGTTGTGATGTTGTCATTTTACCAATTCATATTAGGATACGTACGTTGCATGTATTGCAATTCGGTTAGAATAAAACCCATGTGTTCGCTGTGAATTCCTTGTTTTCCTCCTTTTTGGAAGTATTCAATTGCTGGAATTTGCAACGTTGACTCTTCTAAAATTTTGCTTACTTTTTTATAGAAATTTATTTTTAAAAGTGTTGTATCCACTCCAATTCCTTGAGAAACCATCACACTATCAGCATCTGTTTGGTGAAATAATTCATCCGTGAAAATCCATAAGTCGTTGATTGATGTTTGGATTCTATTATGACTCTCTTCGGTACCATCGCCTAATCTTCTAATCCAATCGGAAGAGAATCTTGTATGATAAAGAACTTCTTTAATACTTTTTTTAGCAATTGCAGCAAGCATTTCATCTTTGCTGTTTTGCAACTCTTCTAACAAAGCCAAATGGAAAACATCAAACAAGAACTGTCTTGCTATAGAATAACCAAAATCGGTATTCGGTTGTTCAACCAGAAGTACATTTTTGTATTCTCTTTCTAAACGAAGAAACGCAACTGTATCTTCATTAGCATCTCCGCCTTGCAATTTGGCTATATATTGATAATAACTACGTGTTTGCCCTAATAAATCGAGGGAAATATTAGTCAACGCAATATCGGTTTCAATGCTTGGTCCATGACCGCAAAGTTCCCCAAGACGTTGTCCTAAAATAAGGGAATTATCGGCAATTCCGAATATATATTGAATCAGATTGTCTTTCATCTTACATGTGCTTTAATTCGTCAGGCAATTCATAAAACGTAGGATGACGATAAGCTTTGTCCATTGCTGGCTCAAACGTTTCTCCGTTATTTTCTGGATTTGAAGCTGTTATTTGAGCAGAGGGCACAACCCAAATACTTACACCTTCCATTCTACGTGTATACACATCGCGAGCGTTCTCTAATGCCATTGTTGCATCACTTGCGTGAAGACTTCCACAATGACGGTGTTCTAATCCGTTTTTACTTCTAATAAATACTTCCCAAAGTGGCCAATTCTTCATAGTGTTATCGGTTATCGGTTGTCCGTTATTGGTTGTCCGTTTAAAACAGAGAACGGATAACAGACAATTATTATTTATACTGCTTGTTTTACTTCTTTATTACTTTGTTTCTCCGCATAAACCATGGCTGCATCGCGAACCCATTTTCCGTCTTCATGTGCTTTCACTCTTGCCGCAATTCGTTGTTTGTTGCATGGGCCGTGCCCTTTTACAACTTGCCAGAATTCACTCCAATCAATATCACCCCAATCATAACGTTTGGTTTTTTCGTTCCATTGTAATTTTGGATCTGGAATTGTTAAACCTAGAATGTCCGCTTGTGGAACCGTTTGATCCACAAAGGCTTGTCTCAACTCATCATTTGTTTTACGTTTCAATTTCCATTTTACAGATTGTTCTGTATTTGGAGAATCTACATCACGTGGTCCAAACATCATTAACGACGGCCACCACCAGCGATTAATAGAATCTTGTGCCATTGCTTTTTGTTCAGGAGTTCCATTGCAAAGAGTCAGTAAAATTTCATAACCTTGACGTTGGTGAAAACTTTCTTCTTTACAAATTCTAACCATACCACGAGAATACGGTCCATAGGAAGTTCCCATTAATGCAACCTGATTCATAATAGCGGCTCCATCCACTAACCAACCAATAGTTCCCATATCTGCCCACGTTACCGCTGGGTAATTAAAAATACTAGAATATTTAGCTTCACCTGAGTGTAATTGATCGATGAGCTCATCACGAGAAATTCCGAGTGTTTCTGCTGCGCTGTATAAATACAACCCGTGTCCACCTTCGTCTTGGATTTTGGCTAATAAAGCTACTTTTCTTCTTAGAGAAGGAGCTCGGGTTATCCAATTACCCTCTGGCAACATTCCTACGATTTCGGAATGGGCATGTTGTGAAATTTGGCGGATGTGTGTCTTGCGATACTTTTCTGGCATCCATTCTTTTGGTTCGATTTTTTCATCGCGAGCGATTCTTGCTTCGAACATTTCTTCCAAATTTTTAATTTCTTTTTCTGACATAACGTATTTTGTTATTTAGATTTCGTTATATTTTATAAACCAAAATCGACCACCACTTTATTAGATGTTGGAACGGCTTGGCAACTTAATATATAATTTTTGGCTAATTCGTCTGCTTCTAGCGAATAATTTAGCTTCATTTCTACAGATCCTTCTACTACTCTACAACGGCATGTACTGCAAACCCCTCCTTTACAGGCAAAAGGCAAATCGGCGCCAGCTGCTAAAGCTCCGTCGAGGATGGTATCAAAATCGGCTCCCATAGTAAAATGAAATTCTTTACCTCCATCAACTATAGTCACTTCTGTTCCTTCAACTTTTTTCTCAACTATTTTGCTTATTCGCTGCTTATCTTCTTCGGAAAGCCCTGTTGTGAAAAGCTCGTAGTGTATTTTGTCTTTCGACAATCCAGCATTTGATAATTCATCACGCAAAAGAAATATCATTTCTTCTGGTCCGCAAATGAAACATTCATCGGTTGATGGAATATCGATTATTTTATCGGTTAAAACTTTTAATTTATCTTTTGTAAAACGACCGTTGAATAATTCTGACATACGGTGTTCTTTGGTTAAAAAATGGAATATCTCAAATCGGTTGAAATACACATTCTTTAGTTGCTCAATTTCTTCTTTAAATATAATTGATTTAACAGTACGATTTAAACAAAACAACTTAAAAGTACTATTTGGCTCGGATGCCAAATGAGTTTTGACGATTGAAATAATTGGTGTAATTCCGCTTCCGGCCGCAAATGCAATATAGTTTTTGGCTTTTGAACTGATTTCTGTAAAAAAAGTTCCGTTGGGTGGCATCACATCAATAAAATCACCGGTTTTTAATTGGTCTTTAACGAAAGAGGAAAACAAACCACCATCTATTTTTTTAACAGCTACTTGCCATTTATTTTCTATTGGACTTGAACATAAAGAATACGAACGCCTCACTTCATTTCCGTTGATTGTAGTTCTAAGGGTTAAATGTTGGCCTTGCTTATATTGGAATTCCCCTTTTAAATCCTGTGGGATTTCAAAAGAAATGACAGAGCAATCCTTTGTTTCTTTATAAATATCTGCAATTTTTATACTATGGAATTTTGACATTTATTAACAATTAGTTAAGACTAACGGTTGTTAGTTTGTTATGCAAATTTAAGGATTTTTTCAATACACAACGAAAACGTTGTAATTATTTAATCTTAATAAATGCTATTATAATAAAAAACACATTATAAAATACCATTAAGCAACACTTTTGTAATGGTTGTTTTTAACGTTCTTGCGTTTAAACTTTTTGTTTTGTCATACCAAATATAGAGTGTCCGTAGTGTAGACAAAATTGAAAAAATAATAACTTCATGATTTAGATTTTGGATTTCTCCGTCATGAATGCCTTTTTTAATTATGGTTCGAAAGCTTTGTTCATAGTCTTCACGCATTTTAACAAAATAAATCAATTCTTTATCTGTTAGATGCATCCAATCGTTATTTAAACAGGCTAAAGCATCCGAATTCCTCAAAGTAATATCGATATGTAATTGAATTACATTTTCTATTTTTTGAATAGCCGAAACCTCAGAACTGACAATTTCATTGATAACATTGGTAAATTCTTCGGCAATTTCAATAATGATTAAAACAAGGATTTCTTGTTTGGATTTGATATGATTGTACAAACTAGCTGCTTTGATATCCATGGCTTGTGCAATATCGCGCATCGTTACAGCGCTATATCCTTTCTCCTTAAAAAGTTTGGCAGAAATGGTAATAATTTCGGTTTTACGCTCAGAGGGTTTCATGTTTTCAAATGTAGCATTTATTTCGTTTTTAGTATACTATCAATAACAAATTAATTGCAAACCTCTAAATGTCTATGTCAAAAAAAAGTCCTTTTCAAACCTAAAGTTATTTTGCTCGCCTTTAGTTGTTTTTGAAAAGGACAACAATAAAAACAACCTGTTTTTACTTTCTTAATTTTAATCAAATACCACTTTGAGTAAAATATAGGCTATAAAAAATACGGCAAATTTCGTATTTTAAAAAAATTTAAGATGTGGGATTTTCTCTTCTAGAAGCAAAATCTTTTGAGTAAGATTTGCTAAAAATAGCTGATGGCTTTCAGAGTTTGGATTGAAAGGTCGGTGTGCCAATCCTTTTTGAATAGCACCAACTTCTTCCATTATTGGAAAATTAGCTTCTGTAATTTGAGTTTGAAAAAACCTTTCCCAAATATAATCTATCGCCACTTGATTGGGATGCAACATGTCTTCGGCGTAGAAACGATAATCTCTTAATTCGTCCATCATGATTTCGTAGGAAGGGAAGTATGCAGTGTTCCGTTTGCAGTGTTCCGTTTGCAGTTGTTGATAAATAGCAGTTAACAAATTTGATTTACTAACCGTATTTTCAACGAAGCCATCCTTGATATGACGTACAGGAGAAACAGTAAAAATCAAATGACAATTTGGATTCGCTTTTTGAATTAAAGCAATGGTGTTTTGAATAGATTGCTCAATTCTTTCTATACTAAGTAATTCTTTTTCAAACTCTTTTTGAGGCACTTTATGACAATTGGCAACGACTTGATTGTTGCTTTTTAACTTATAAATCCATGATGTCCCATGAGTAATAATGATGTGGGTGGATTTGGTTATTTGGTTATGTGTTGATTCTAGAATTTGATTTAAATTATTGAGTAAAAACTCTTTGTCTGGATGACTTAACTCAGAATGAACTTCATAACAATGCCAAAGTTCATTGTGGGAGAAAATATCTTTTTCTGTGAATGGGATTTGATGTACAACCCTATAGATAAGTTTTTCAATAGAAACAGGATTGAAGATAATGCCAAAAGGATTAACGGTATTTGGAAACTTATAATATTCCAATTTAGCTCCCATGTTTTCAGCAAAACACGAACCCAGAGACACTATCTTGGAATGATATGTTATTGGATGTTTAGAAGAAGCTATTGGTACTTTGGTAGAAAAGCGCATCATGTGTTTAATCTATTCCAAAAGTACAAAATAGAATACTATAAATAGTATCCAATATTATACATTCCTGTAAATTAAAAACCCTTTCCTTGACCGGGGAAAGGGTTTTCGGGCAATAATGTCTGATTTTAATATTTTGAACTATGAAATTATTATTTTTTAAAGCTTATTCGTAGAAATAAAGTGATTTAAGATGATTCCCATTTTGATTTTCAAAAACGGGTCTGTCCGAAATTGTTTCTGTTGGATAGTCATTATTATCATATTGAAAAACTCTTGGAAGTTGAATAGCGGTTGAAACCACTTGATCTGTTTCCAAAAAAGACGTTGAAGCAGTTTCAATACTAGAAGTAGCATTATTAGCTGAAATATTTTTAAAATGATCTAACAATTTGTTATATCCAGTAATATTGTTCAAAGGATTTCTTTTAGTATCATAAACAAAACTAACTTCTTCTTTTGACAACACATTTAGACCTGTAGTGTCGAGTATTTTTTTGTCTTCATATATATTTTCCCCTTGAAAAGAAAAAGTTCCATGAAAAAGTAATACGATATTGTTATTAAGATCTCTAGTTGTTTTTTCGTAAGAAACAGTTCCGTTTTCATTATAAATATAATTCAATTCATAGTTATCTGAACAAATTACTTTAGTCAATTTGTCATTACTATAGGTATAATCGAAAGTCGTTTGAAGTTGAGTTATAGTATTCAATTCGATGATTCTTGTAATTAAATTACCAGCATAGTTAAAGGTTTGAGTATTAACTTCTGAATTGATGCTCACAATTTTATTACCATTGTAAGTAAAATTAAAAGTAGAGGAAGTCCCATCGGTATTAACTTCAATTATTCTTTTTAATAATTTTTCTTGAAAAGTGTTATTACTGTCAGAGGAACAGGAAGTAAACGTTACTATAAAAAGTGTAACAAAAAGAAGTTGAATAGCTTTTTTCATAATCATTAGTAGTTTTAATGTATAGATTTACTGGGGCGTATTTCATTACAGGTCAAATGTAGATAAGCATATCTATCCAAAGAAAAATTTTCGATATACTGTCAATAAATCTGTTATTCTACCGTTTTTGAATGATTTTGAACCGTTTATCGATAAAATAAAAACCCTTTCAATGTTTGAGAACACTGAAAGGGTTTTTATACGTAATTTTAACTGGAATTATTCGTAAATATACTGAACTGTTTCCATTGTGATTCCTAATTGACTAACTACAGAAGTTAAAGGAAAATCGGAAGAATTATAAGTATAAGCATAATTATCAGTATAGGTAACACCTGAATTTGCATCTAGATGCGCTTCTGTTACAATATTATGCATAATACCTAAATTTTCTCCATCGGCATAACCCGCTAATTTATCATATCCTAAAATATTTTTGAGCTGATTGTTTTTAGTATCATAGGTATAAGTATACGTAGAATCATCATTCCCTGTAGAAACTGTGGTATGAACTTCACCATCTAGCAGCGTTATTACACGTGTTGTTACCATATCAGTTGGAGTAGCAGAGGCTGAATTTCCATAATAGTAGGATGATGAAATGGTTCCGTTTGCGTTATAGGTAAACACCTCTTTTTCGGCTGTATCCTGTACAAAATCTAAATAAATATAAGATTCCAATTTGTTATCCGAATTGTATGTATATGTTGATTGTTCTATCAAAGTATCTGTATCATCATAATCTTCAAACTTTGTAATCAAGTTTCCGGTATAATAAGCTTTCGTATAAGAACCGTCTGATGAGTCAATTCTAAGCAATTTATTACCATTGTATGTAAACGTATCCGTATCTGAAATTCCAGAATTATCCGTGATGATTTGTTGGTGTAATTTTAAAGTACTTGACGAACTACTATCACTCGAGGAAGAACAAGAAGACAGTATCAATAAAAAAACACTACAGGCTAAAGCTAATTTTTTCATTTTTTTTTCATTTTTTTTTGTAAACATAATATTAAATAAAATAACTAGCAATTTATTTTATAAAATCAATCGCTTTCTCAAATGCTTCTTTAATTCCTCCAACATTTTTCCCTCCAGCGGTTGCGAAAAAAGGTTGTCCGCCACCACCACCTTGAATGTATTTACCCAATTCCCGAACTACTGTTCCTGCATTTAGGTTTTTGGAAACTACTAATTCTTTGGAAAGATAACAACTTAACATCGGTTTGTCATCCTCAACAGTGGCTAAAACAAGGAATAAATTGGTTCCTAAAGTACCCAATTCATAAGCCAAATCTTTCGCTCCTTCTGGATTCAAATCGACTTGTGTTGCTAAAAATTGCACTCCATTGATTTCTTTTAATTGGGACGCAACAGTTGCTTTTAAGTTTTTGACTTTTTCTTTTAGAAATTGCTCAATTTGTTTGCTCAGTTTTGCATTATCTTCTTGTAGAGAAACTACAGCTTTCAAAACATCTTGCGGATTTTTAAGCGTTGTTTTAATTTCTTGTAATTCCTTTTCTTGCAAAGCATAGTTGGCTTTTACAGCATCACTCGTTATTGCTTCAATACGGCGAATTCCAGCAGCAACTGCTCCTTCGCTTACAATTTTGAAGTGCCAAATTTCGCCAGTGTTTTTCACGTGAATACCACCACAAAGCTCCATGCTATCGCCAAATTTAATGGCACGAACACTATCCCCATATTTCTCTCCAAACAAGGCCATCGCTCCTTCTTCAACTGCTTGTTTAAAAGGGATATTTCTTCTTTCAATTAATGGCAATTGCTCTTGAATTCTTTCGTTTACAAAATTTTCTACTTGCTGAATTTCATCATCTGTCATTTTTGCAAAATGAGAAAAATCGAAACGCAAATATTTCGGGTTTACCAACGACCCTTTTTGTTCCACATGAGTTCCCAAAACTGTTCTTAAAGCCAAATGCATCAAATGGGTTGCCGAGTGATTTTTGGAAGTTAACGCTCTTAAATCAGCATTTATATTCGCTACAAAACCGGCGTTTACATTTTCGGGCAATCGTTTTGCAAAATGCAGGATTAAATTATTTTCTTTCTTCGTGTCAATGATTTCAATGGATTCGTTTGCGGAAACCAAGGTTCCTTTATCGCCAACTTGTCCTCCACCTTCCGGATAAAACGGCGTAGCATTCAAAACAATCTGATATAAAACACCATCTTTCTTACTATCTATTTTACGGAAACGCGTAATCTTAACTTCATTGGTAGTTTGGTCATACCCAACAAAACTTTCGGTATTGCCTTCCACTAAAATGGTCCAATCATCGGTTGACATTTCCGAAGCAGCACGCGACCGTGTTTTTTGTTCTAGCATGGAAGTATCAAATTCAGCTTCGTTGAAAGACATATTTTTTTCTTTCAAAATCAAAGCTGTTAAATCTTTTGGGAATCCATAAGTATCATACAATTCAAATGCTTTTGCACCCGAAACTTCCAAACCATTTGTTTTTGAAATTACGTTATCCAATAGTTGCAAACCTTGATCTAACGTTCTTAGAAAAGAAGCTTCTTCTTCCCGAATTACATTGGTAACCAATTGTTGTTGTGATTTGATTTCTGGAAAAAATTCTCCCATTTGATTCGCCAACACTTCTACCAATTTATTGACAAACGGTTCTTTGGTATTCAAAAAGGTGAATCCGTAACGTATCGCCCGACGCAAAATTCTTCGAATCACATAACCTGCACCAGTATTGGATGGCAATTGTCCGTCGGCGATAGCAAACGCAACCGCACGAACGTGATCCACTATTACACGGATAGCAATATTGGTTTTGTTTTGTTCCTCACTAATGTTTTGAACTTCATTAGTCGTATATTTTAAACCCGTTATTTGTTCTACTTTTTCGATAAGCGGAGTAAAAACATCGGTATCATAATTGGACGTTACGCCTTGCAAAGCCATGCACAGTCGTTCAAATCCCATTCCTGTATCCACGTGCTGCGCTGGTAATTTTTCTAAAGAGCCATCGGCTTTACGATTGAATTCCATGAAAACGTTATTCCAAATTTCCACCACTTGTGGGTGGTCATTGTTCACCAAACTTTTTCCTGAAACCAACGCTTTTTCTGCAGCAGAGCGAATATCCACATGAATTTCGGAACACGGACCACACGGGCCTTGATCTCCCATTTCCCAAAAGTTGTCTTTTTTATTTCCAAGGATAATTCGGTCTTCATCAATCAACGTTTTCCAAATATCCCAAGCTTCTTGGTCAAACGGAACATTTTCATCTGGATTTCCTTCAAAAACAGAAACGTATAGATTTTCTTTTGGAATTTTATACACTTCGGTCAATAATTCCCATGCCCAATTGATTGCGTCTTTCTTAAAATAATCTCCAAAAGACCAGTTGCCCAACATTTCAAACATGGTATGGTGATAAGTGTCAAAACCAACATCTTCCAAATCATTGTGTTTTCCTGACACACGAAGACACTTTTGCGTATCGGCAATTCTTGGGCATTTTGGTGTGGCGTTGCCAAGAAAATATTCCTTGAATTGCGCCATCCCGGAATTATTGAACATCAACGTTGGATCGTCTTTTAAAACGATTGGCGCTGATGGTACAATTAAATGTCCTTTGCTTTCAAAGAATTGTAAAAATTGCTTACGAATGTCTTGTGATTTCATTTTTATTGTTTATTCGGTTATCTGGTTATCTGGTTCCCGTGATTTCAAATCCACATCCTAAAAAATAAATTTAGGGAATGACTGAAACATTTCTTAAATTTGTTCGTACAACCAATGTTATTCTTAAAACTTGCACAAAAATAGCATAAAATAAAAAATGGCGAAGAAAGTAAAGTATTATTTCGATACTGAAAGTTTGGCTTATAGAAAAATCAAACCAAAATTAGCCAAACAATTGGGTTATATAGGATTATTTTTATTGTCTTCGGCACTGTTTGGTTTTTTATGTTTTGTAATTTTATTGAATATTCCTTTTTTTGAAACCCCAAAAGACAAGTTGCAAACAAGAGAAATTGAAAATATGAAACTTCGTTATGCCATTTTAAATAAAAAAATGGATCAAATTAATGAAGTTTTAGAAGATGTTGAGGATAGAGACAATAATATTTATAGAGCTTATTTCAATACCAATCCAATTCCACTAGAAAAAAGAAAATCGGGTTTTGGTGGTATAAATAGGTATAAGGAATTAGAAGGTTATAACAATTCTGATTTGGTTATTAATACTTCCAAACGTGTGGACATTCTCTCTAAGGAATTAGCAATGCAATCCAAATCATTGGATGAAATATTAAAATTAGCCAAAGCAAAAAATAAATTATTATCAGCCATTCCGGCCATTCAACCGGTAAAGAATGAAAATTTAAAACACATTGCTTCAGGTTTTGGCTATCGAAGTGACCCTTTTACAAAAGTGAGAAAAATGCACGAAGGGATGGATTTTACTGCTAAAACAGGAACTCCAATTTTTGCGACTGGTGATGGCGTTGTTGAAAAAGCAGACAACACCGCTTCGGGTTTTGGGAATCATATTGTAATTCGACATGGTTTTGGATATGAAACCTTGTATGGGCATTTGAGCAAATATAAATGCCATGCTGGGCAAAGTATCAAACGAGGTGACATTATTGGATATGTTGGCAGTACAGGGCGAAGTGAAGCGCCTCATTTACACTATGAAGTGCATAAAGATGGGAGAGTTGTTAATCCAATAAATTTTTATTACGGAAATATATCGGCTGCAGAATATGTAGCCATTTCAAAAGTAGCGAATCAAGAAAATCAATCGCTGGATTAGGAAGCTTAGCCCTTCGACTGCGCTCAGGGTGACAGTATTAATAAAGAAAAACTAACACGATGCAAATAGAATTACAACCCGACAAAAGATATTACAGCATTGGCGAATTGGCCAAAGCATTTGATGTAAATGCCTCTTTAATCCGTTTTTGGGATAAAGAATTCGATATTTTAAAACCCAAGAAAAACGCAAAAGGCAACCGAATGTTCACGCCCGAAGATGTGAAAAACTTACAACTGATTTATCATTTGGTGAAAGAACGCGGATTTACATTGGATGGTGCTAGAACCCATTTGAAAGAAGGACAAAAGAAAACATTGGACAAATTTGAAATTATCAGCAAATTGGAAGGTATAAAAATGCACTTAACAAATATCAAAAATCAACTTTAAGACTGATTTTTTGTAACATTCGAAACGATTTAGAAACTAATAACAAACTTAAATTAAACAAACATGGATTTTAAAAAATTTTTACCTTGGATTATTGGAGCAGTTGTAATTTTTGGAATTTACAGCTATGTAAAAGGAATTAATAATACTGCAGTTGGATACGAGCAGGGAATTAACGAAGCATGGGGAAATGTACAAACTTCTTATCAAAGAAGAAATGACCTTATTGGGAATTTAGTAAATACGGTGAAAGGCGCAGCCGACTTTGAAAAAAGCACATTAACAGCAGTGATTGAAGCCAGAGCGAAAGCAACAGCAGTAACTGTTGACCCAACAAACATTACTCCGGAACAATTAACCGCCTTCAATTCAGCACAATCTGGTGTTTCCTCTTCTTTATCGAGATTATTGGTTTCTGTAGAACGTTATCCTGAGTTGAAAGCCAATGCCAATTTCTTGAAATTACAAGACGAATTAGCCAGTACCGAAAATCAAATTTTAACTGCCAGAACTCGTTTTAACGAACAAGTAAAGCCTTATAACACACATATTAAAACTTTTCCAAACAATCTTTTTGCAGGCATGTTTGGCTTTAAAGAAAAAGCCTATTTTGAAGCTGTAGCCGGTGCTGAAAAACCAGTTGAAGTAAAATTCTAAAACCTCCATAGCCCTACCAAAAGTGGGGTTTTTCAAGAAAAAAAACATACACAAATGTCAAAAGAAGAAGAGTTTTTAACTAAAGAAGAGGAGCAAGAAATTGTGGACGCAATTTGCAATGCCGAAAAAAATACCTCTGGAGAAATTCGCGTTCATATAGAAAACACTACTTCTATTGATGCCTATGACCGTGCTATAGAAGTTTTCCATCAATTGGGCATGGATAAAACCGAGCTTAAAAATGGCGTTTTACTTTACCTTGCCGTGAAAAATAAAACCTTTGTAGTTTGTGGAGACGAAGGCATCAATGATGTGGTTCCCGAAGATTTTTGGGACAGTACTCGAGATGTAATGGTTACGCAATTTAAGCAAGGGAATTACAAACAAGGTTTGATAAACGGCATATTAAAAGCCGGGGAACAGTTGAAAAATTATTTTCCTCATCAAGGAAATGACATCAATGAATTATCGAATGAAATATCAAAAGGATAATGCTAGTTAGCAAAAAAAATAAATCACTTTTCCTAAAACTGCTTGTTTGTATTTTCATAACATCGTTTAGTTTTGCGCAATACACCATTCCTGAAATTCCAAAACTTCAGACATCGGTGTATGATTACGCCAATGTTTTAAGTGCTTCAGAAAAATCCCAATTAGAAGAAAAACTCATTCGTTATTCCGATTCAACCACAACGCAAATTGTTGTCATTACCATTGAATCACTCAAAGGGGAAGATGTAAGTCAGCTTGCTACAAAATGGGGACAAACATGGGGAATTGGCGGTACCGCTAAAGAGGATAATGGCGTAATCATTCTTTTGGCAAAAGCTGAAAGAAAAATTGCCATAAATCCAGGCTATGGCCTTGAAGATAGATTAACTGCTGGTACAGGTGGTGAAATTATTAGAAACATTATCATTCCAGAATTCAAAGCAGGAAGTTATTACAATGGCTTAGACAAAGGCGCCGATGCTCTTTTTGATGTTTTTAAAGGCAAATACAAAGGCGAAAGAAAACAAAACAAGAAAGGGACGGGCATCCCAATTCTTCCTATAATTGTTATTTTTATAGTAATCCTATTCATCATTGCCAAAAACAAAAAAAACGGAGGAAACTCTGGAAATAATAGTGGTGGACCCAGTTTAATGGACATCATTATTTTAAGTAGTTTAGGTCGAGGTGGCGGTTTTGGCGGCTCTTCTGGAGGTGGATTTGGAGGAAGTTCCGGCGGTGGCGGTTTTGGTGGTGGTTTTGGCGGCGGCGGATTCTCTGGTGGCGGTTCTAGTGGCGGCTGGTAATAGAAGAAGTTCCCTTTTTTCGATATAACTTTATAAAAAAACTCGTTCAAATTGAACGAGTTTTTTGTTTATTTTTCCCTGATATAAATATCTATTGGAACTCCTGAAAAATCCCAGTTTTCCCGAATTTTATTTTCTAAGAAACGCTTGTACGCTTCTTGAACATACTGTGGTAAATTGGCAAAAAACACAAACTGTGGTGTTGGTGTTGGCAATTGCATACAATATTTAATTTTTACATATTTCCCTTTTAACGCTGGTGGCGGATGATTTTCAATTAGCTTCAACATAAAATCGTTGAACTTGGAAGTTGGGATTCTTTGTTTTCTATTTTCAAAAACTTGAACCGTTGCTTCTAATGCTTTTAATAATCTTTGTTTGGTTAATGCCGAAACAAAAAGAATAGGCACATCGATAAAAGGTTTTAGTTCTTCCCGGATTTTTGCTTCATAATCTCGGGTTGACATGGTGTCTTTCTCCACCAAATCCCATTTGTTTACCAAGATTACAACTCCTTTTCTATTCTTTTCGGCCAACCAAAAATACTTTGGTCCTGTCCTTCAAAACCACGGGTGGCATCGATTATTAAAATACAAATATCGGCGTGTTCAATAGCACGAACGGATCGCATCACCGAATAAAACTCCAAATCTTCTTTCACTTTGGCTTTTCGACGAATTCCTGCAGTATCTACCAAATTAAATTCGAAACCAAAACGGTCAAATTTTGTGTCAATAGCATCGCGAGTGGTTCCTGCAATATCGGTAACCATAAATCTTTCTTTACCAATTAAAGCGTTGATAAAACTGGATTTTCCGGCGTTGGGCCTTCCTACTACGGCGAAACGTGGCAATTCTATTTCCTCTTGTGTTGGTTCTGGTTTTATTGGAAAAGCATCGATTAATGCATCCAATAAATCGCCGGTTCCACTTCCAGAAATACTGGCAAACGTATAAAATTCGCCTAATCCTAAATTGTAAAATTCCAAAGCATCTTTTTCGCGCATGGCGTTATCTACTTTGTTTACAGCTAATAAAACAGGTTTTTTAACTTTACGCAACATCTTGGCAACGGTATCGTCCATTGGCGTTATACCTTCTTCAACATCCACCACAAAAATAATCACATCGGCTTCATCAATGGCGAGTTCCACTTGTTTACGAATTTCACCTTCAAAAACATCATCGGAACCTTTAATGTAACCTCCTGTATCAATTACGGAAAACTCTTTCCCATTCCATTCGCTTTTCCCATAGTTTCTATCGCGAGTTACTCCCGAAATAGAATCTACAATAGCTTCGCGTCTTTTAATCAATCTGTTAAAAAGAGTTGATTTTCCAACGTTTGGTCTTCCTACTATGGCTACAATATTGTTCATAATGCTTTTTCAAATATTTACTTCGCCCGATCGCCCTTGCGCTTTCGGGTTGCAAAGGTAGTTTATAATACGATAATATCAATTTTTTTACTACTTTAGCTCTAATCTTAATTTTTAATATCTAAACACTTTATCCTATGGACGCCAATAATGAGATTCGATTGCTTTTGCGTTTTTATAAAGATATTTCTGAAAACATAGACCAATTAAGACATAAATTTGAAAAAAGCTGTAAAGAAAAGTCTAGTGATTATGCCATAAAAATAAAAGGGAATCATATTTGGATTTCTATTATTGGCTCTAAAAAACAATACTGGTCACCCCATTTACATTTAGAACTTGAACCAAAAAATGAAAATGAAACTCACATAAGAGGATTGTTTGGGCCCGATCAATCGTTATGGACTTTGTTTATGTTTTTGCATTTCATTATTGCTGGTATATTTATAGTATTTAGTGGAATTGCCTATTCCCATTATATTTTAAAATCTTCCACAACTATGGATTTTATTGTAATGACACTTATGGTTATCGTTTGGATATTATTTTATTTTATTGGGAAACAAATTAGAAGAAACGGCAACGAACAGATGAATGAATTGGAAATTGAATTTTTAAAAATACTAGCATCCTAAATAGAACTTACTCCTCTATTTTTAACTTAAAAAACTCAATAATAATTGCTTACTATTGAGTTTTCAATATATTGATAAAAATATTAGATTACTGATTATACCCAAATCGCTTCAACATATTGGCATTACTTCTCCAATTTTTATTCACTTTTACATACAATTCAATATGGATTTGTTTGCCAAAAAACTTTTCTAAATCGGCACGAGATTCCACTCCTACTCGTTTCAAGGCTTCGCCTTTATGCCCGATAACAATTCCTTTTTGGGTTTCGCGTTCTACCATAATCAAAGAACGAATTCGGATGATGTTATCATCTTCAAAAAATTCTTCGGTTACAATTTCAACGGCATAAGGTATTTCTTTGTTGTAATGCAATAATATTTTCTCCCGAATGGTTTCATTCACAAAGAAACGCTCTGGTTTATCGGTTAAAGTATCTTTTGGATAATAAGCGGGAGAGGCTGGTAAGATTTCAATTATTCGAGCAAAAACTTCTTTCACATTAAAATTTTGCAAGGCCGATATTGGAAAAATCTCTGCGTTGGGAACTTTTTCTGTCCAAAATGCTACTTGCTCTTCCAATTGCTCCTGATTGGATGTATCTATTTTGTTTAATAAAAGTAATACTGGAATTTTGGCATTGATAATTTTATTAAAAAAAGCTTCGTCTTTCAATTCTTTTTCCCCTATTTCCACCATGTACAATAAAATATCGGCATCTTCGAAAGCCGATTTTACAAAGTTCATCATGGATTCCTGAATTTCGTAGGCCGGTTTAATAATTCCAGGCGTATCCGAAAGGATAACTTGAAAATCATCTCCATTTACAATACCCAGAATTCTGTGGCGAGTAGTTTGGGCTTTTGAAGTGATGATGGATAATCTTTCACCCACAAAGGCGTTCATTAGTGTTGATTTACCAACGTTTGGGTTGCCAATAATATTTACAAATCCTGCTTTGTGTGTCATAATAATTTAAAGTATTTCAATAATAAAAAAGCCACTCATTGCTGAATGGCTTTCTAGTAGCGGGAACAGGAATCGAACCTGTGACCTTCGGGTTGTGAGTTGGATTTTTTTCAAAATTTTAACTCCCTTTATACCGCTTTTTTTCTAATGCCGCGCTGAATCGTGTACGAAATCGTGTACTGTTAATAATGCCACAAAGGTAGTTTTTTTAATCATTAAACTTCTTAAAAAAAATATTTTTTAATAAATAGTCTATTGCTTGTTTATCCGTAATCTGTATTCTCTTTTTTGTTTTAGAGATAGCAACCGCATTTATTTTTTCACTCATCATAGCATACAATCTTTCCATTTCCTTTTCGGGAAGATGGAGGGCGATAGTATATACTTCTAAAGCTATCATTTTGCTTATTTAAAAACCAAAGTTGTTTTTTATAAAAAATCTGGGAGAGGTTTCACGTAGTTTAATTTGGTTTAGCGTGATTTCACATATACTTTTAGTGATGCGCCTATTTATTCTTGTTTTTCATATAAGCCCCTAAATATTACAACTATAAATATTTATACAAAAAAAATATTGTAGGAAAATCGTATTAAAAATAAAATGTTTTATTACCTTAGTATCCTAAATTATAAGCCGTTATGAAATGGGAATCCAAAATTATGAAGCATAAAGGGGAAAGCCGAATTGCTGTTTACTTTGAAAAAAATCAGGAATTGATTGACCGTATTAAGAGAATTGAAGGTTCTAGATGGAGTCAGCAAATGAGCGTTTGGCATTTGCCTGATACACCTGAAAACAGAATGCGATTTCAACTACCCTCTTTATTAGACAGTATGCCGAGCACTGAAGGTATGGAACAAATGGAGCGATTTAAAAAATGGTTGCATTCCAAACGATATAGCGAAAGCACTATAAAAACCTATGTTGATGCTTTGAAGTCATTCTTGGTTTTTTACAGAGGAAAACCTATAGAAGAAATTTCAAATGAGGATGTGATTAATTATAACAATGAGTATATTTTAAAGAACAAATTATCGGCTTCGTATCAGAATCAGATTGTGAATGCTGTGAAGCTTTTTTTTAGCACCATTCAAAATAGAAAAATAGACATTGATTTGATTCATCGACCAAAACGCGCGAAAGTTTTACCGAATGTTTTGAGCAAGGAAGAAGTAAAGGCTATTTTGGAGGCATTAACGAATGTTAAACACAAAACAATGTTAAGCCTTATTTATGCTTGTGGTCTTCGTAGAAGTGAGCTTTTAAATTTAACATTTAAGGATATTCAAAGTGATAGAGGCTTGTTGTTTATAAAACAATCTAAAGGAAAAAAAGATAGAATAGTACCCATTAGCGACAAAATAATTGAAATGTTGAGAGCCTATTATAAGCAATATTTACCTAAAACGTGGCTATTTGAAGGGCAACAAGAAAATACAAAATATTCGGACAGAAGTTTAGAAGAAGTTCTAAAAAAAAGTATTAGATTAGCTGAAATTAAAAAACCCGTAAGTTTGCATTGGCTTCGGCATAGTTATGCTACGCATTTGCTTGAAAGTGGTACCGATTTAAGATATATTCAAGAACTATTGGGACATAGCAGTAGCAAAACTACTGAGATTTACACCCATGTAAGCACAAAAAATATACAAAACATTAAATCTCCTTTTGATGATTTGTAAAAAAATAATACTCAACTAGAGTTACGTATATACAGCCAAAAAAGATAGATATACTCAGTTTTTGTCTTAGAAACTGAGCATATATACAAGTTACCAGTAATTTTATGGAAAAAACTACAAAGACAAAACACTCATTGATTTTAACAACAATCGTCTGTTGCGTTTATCTTTTGTTGACAATATTTTACCATCATATTGACAAGTATTTATCTGGAATTCTATACTTGTTTTTGACAATTCTAATTCCAATAGCATTTATAACAATTGTTATTTTTGAAATTAAGGGAATCATTAAAATTATTCTCAATAGAAAGTATTTGAATTTTAAACTTTGTTTACCAACAATAGTTTGCTCAATAACACTTTTGTACACTATTTTTTGTCCATATAGAATTGACTCTGAAAATCTTGAAAGCGAAGTAGAATTTAGAGCCTGTTATGAAGGAACTCAAAATCAAGCATACATTCTTTTCCGAAAAGACAAAACATTTGAACTGAATTGGACTGGTGTTTTTGGATATAACAAATGGTGGACAGGAAAGTGGGAGAAAAATGGAGATATTTTAACGCTTAAATATGACAATGAAAAGACTGAGCAACTAGGAGACAAAATTTTGATTTCAAAAGGTTATTTAAATCCAATTGGAAAATCATTTGACAGAAAGAAATATCCATACCCAATGTTTTATCTTGGATATTGTAGAGGTGAAAATTAAAACGTTATAAAAACTACTGGTAACAGCCGTTTGGCGCAATAGCTGCAATTGCTTAATCATGATGTCGATTTTCCGCTGGAAAATCTTATCTTAGTAGAAAATAATTCGTTCCGCAGTCGCTACTGCGCCAAGCGGCGGAACGTTAGCAGATATTATAAAAAAACACTATGAAATCACTATTTTCGGTTTTATTAATTATCCTTATAAATCAGACAATCCTGTCGCAAAGTGATTTAACTGATTTATCAAAAATTAAATTGTGTGAAACTAAAATTTCAGATTTTGAAGAACCTTTTACTATTGTTCCAGTTAAAGAATTAAATGAATGCTCAAATGGAATTACAGCCTTAAAAATTCCTGGATACCAAAACAAAAGTGGTTTTGCTTTTTCTTCATACGAAAACGTTACATTTCAAATTCATTTAGCAGATAGTACTGTTTATAAAATAATTTTGAATAAGGATTTTAAAGGTTATCTAACAGATGGAAAATATATAGATTTGACAACTCTTAAAGCAAAAGATATCAAATATAAAGATTCTTTATATTGGTTTAAAGAAGGTTGTTCAGAATATTTAGGATTAGGATATAAAAATTTTAAGTTTCATATTAAACAAGATAAATCAATTTTATCTGAAAATACAATTAATCAAAAATTATACAGCGAAAAAAATATCGAAATTGTAACAATAGAAAGTAATTGTTATAAACGAGAATAATAACATCTGCTAACAGCCGTTTCAAGAAACTGCGAAATATCCGGTAAATTCATATTTTCCTTTCGCTAGTTTTTTTATCTTAGCCGAGAGTACGCAGATACGAAGTTCGCTGCTTCTTGAAGCGGCGGAACGTTATAGCTGATGGCTCAGTTGGAAAATTCACAAATGAATTTACTCAGGAAAAACGAATTGTGAAACCGA
The DNA here is from genome assembly GCA_903842575.1 of uncultured Bacteroidota bacterium. Classification (GTDB taxonomy): domain Bacteria; phylum Bacteroidota; class Bacteroidia; order Flavobacteriales; family Flavobacteriaceae; genus Flavobacterium. The sequence continues at coordinate 44,688 of CAIMMM010000163.1, forward strand.
AAATTGAACTAAATAGATTTTTTAAAGTATGCCAAAATAGGAGTTTTAAAATCGCCAGTTTTAAAAGTAATTTATCGAGCGAAGCTCGATTTTTTTTTACTTATTTAGTGAATTTTTGAAAAAGTTGAAATTGAAAAAAAATTGACCACTCGCCTACTTAAATAAGTTGGATTAAATAGATTTTTGAATGTTTTAGGTTGATTTGGATTGGAATATTGGAATACGATAATTTTGTCTGCTTATGTTTGTGTTTCGCCACCAGCCATAACAGCCGTTTCAAGAAACTGCGAAATATGTAGTAAAATTCTATTTTCCTTTCGCTAGTTTTTTTATCTTAGCCGAGAGTACGCAGTTACGAAGTTCGCAGCTTCTTGAAGCGGCGGAACGTTGTACCCAATGCTATTTGACGACCTCGTAAAATAGAAAACTTCAAAAAAAATCTAATTAAAAAATTATTTGTCTGAACTTTTTTTATAAATTTGTCAAAACTTGACAAGTCTATAAATAAAAGTCATATGAAAGAAAGTTTTGGTAGTTATATAAAAAAGTTACGTGTTGAAAATAATTTGACACTAACTCAGCTTGCTGCTAAATTAGATTTAGATTCTGCAAATTTGAGTAAAATTGAAAATGGCAAACGAGATTTTGATGAAAAAAGATTAGTATTATTATCTGATACTTTCAAGATCGAAATTGACGAATTAAAAAAAGAATATTTTGGCGATTTCATTGCTCGAAAAATATATGATTCTAATTGTTCAGAAGAGATATTACTTGTAGCAGAAGAAAAAGTAAAATATCTACGTTCAATAAATACTAAACAAATAAATTTAGATTTATGAGAAACGAAATAAATTACATTGACCTTTTTTCAGGTGCTGGTGGAATGTCATTAGGTTTTGACCAAGTTGGTTTTAATAATATTTTTTCAATAGATATTGAACCAAGATTTTGCGAAACTTATAAAACAAATTTCCCAAAACATAATCTTATCCAAAAAGATATTTCCAAACTTTCCAATGAAGAAATAAAGTTATTAATCGGAAATCAAATTATTGATGTAATAATTGGCGGTCCACCTTGCCAAGGTTTCAGTATGGCTGGAAATATCGGAAGAAAATTTATTGATGATTCAAGAAATCAATTATTTAGAGAATTTGCTAGAATAGTTGAAATAGTTCAACCTAGTTATTTTGTTATGGAAAATGTTGCTAGACTTTTCACACACAATAAAGGAGAAACAAAAAAAGAAATTATTGCGCTTTTCAAAAAAATGAATTACAACGTTGATTGCAAAGTTGTAAATACAGCAGATTTTGGAATTCCTCAAGTTAGAAATAGAGTTTTATTTATTGGAAATAGAATTTCCAATAATATTGTTTTTCCAACAAAAACAATTGATAAACCGATTTCAATTAAAGAAGCTATTGACAAACTTCCAAAACTTAAATCTGGAGAAAAATCAAAAATTCCTAATCATATTTCTATGAAACATTCAGAACAAATGCTTGAAAAAATGAAATATGTTTCAGATGGTGGAAATAGGAACGAAATTCCAGAATTAATAAGACCAAAAAGTGGTGATGTTAGAAAATATATAAGATACAAGAGTACAGAACCTGCGGTTTGTGTAACTGGTGATATGAGAAAAATATTTCATTATTCACAAAACCGAGCATTGACAGTTAGAGAATTAGCAACGCTACAAACTTTTCCGTTAGATTTTATATTTAAAGGTTCTACAATTTCTCAACAACAACAAGTTGGAAATTCAGTTCCTCCAATTTTAGCAAAGGAAATTGCATTAACTATTAAAAAAATGATGAAAAATGATGAACAAATTTCCTAAAATAAATTTCATTGGCAATAAAGAAAAAATTGCTAAATGGATTACAGATTATTTTCCAAAAGATGCCGAAAGTGTTTTTGATGCTTTTTCAGGTGGAAGTTCTGTAAGTTATCAGTCTAAAATGAAAGGATTAAAAGTAATTTCTAATGATATTTTAGAAATAAACTATTTACTTTCTAAAGCTTTAATTGAAAATAATTCAACAAAACTTTCTTATGAAGATGTAGAATTAATATTTTCGGGAGAACCGAAAGAAGGGTTTATGTTCAATCAATATTCAGAAGTTTATTTTTTTCCAAATGAATGTAAAGAACTTGATTTATATAGAGAAAATATAGAAAAATTAGATTCAGAGTATAAAAAAGCTTTAGCTTTAATTTTAATGCGTCGAGCAATGATTCGCAAAATGCCTTATTCTCGTTTTAATATCAATTGGGATAAAATCGTACAATTAAGAGACGAAAAGTACAGCTATGAAAAATATAAAAGAAAACGAGCTTATCACAATCAATCATTTAAATCGCATTTTATTGAAAACGTAAGTGAATACAACAGAGCAATTTTTGATAACCTTAAAGATAATTTATCAATAAATGATGATGTTTTTAATGTGCTTGATTCTGTTGAAGCTGATATAATTTATTTAGATCCTCCATACACAGGAACAATGAATAACTATTTTGGCTTTTATGGTATGCTAGATGAGTATATTGTTGGGAAAAAATTGCAACCTTTTGAAAATAATTTTATTGATAAAAAAACTTCAATTGAATTGTTTGATAAATTATTTTCAAAATTAAGCAATTTCAAATATTGGTATTTAAGCTATAACAACTCATCGTATCCAACCAAAGAGCAACTTATTGAACTTTTAGAGAAATATTCAAATAATGTTAAATTAGTTGAAAAACCACACGTCTATAAAATAACTGGTAAAGAGAATAAAAAGATAAATTTAGAATATTTATTTATTGTAGAAAATACTAATTTAACATCCAAAAAAAAACATACTTATGAGCGAGCAGAATTATGAGGAATATTGGAGCATTACAAATGCTTTTACTGATTATAACGGTGATGGTTTTTTATCTACTTTAAGAATTTCTGTTGAGTTTATTGATGAATTTAAAAGTGAAGAGTACAGCTCTGAAAAATACACAAGGCTTCAGTTGAGAATTCAAAATATTATTGGTATTGATTTAATTTCAATCAGAAAAGCAATTAATCAATTAGTGAAAATGGGGTTTATAAATTCTTTTTTGGCTTCTTATCAAAAAGAATCATTAGAATATTTGAATGCCAAAACAAATCGAAAAAGAAATACATTACTTTCAAAAA
>CAIMMM010000164.1 GCA_903842575.1 uncultured Bacteroidota bacterium
GTCAGTAATGTGAATTAATCCATCAACACCACCTAAATCAATAAAGACACCATAAGAAGTAATGTTTTTAACAACACCTTCTAATACTTGTCCTTTTTGTAATTGACCGATGATTTCTTTTTTCTGGATTTCAATATCCGCTTCTATAAGCGCTTTGTGCGAAACAACAACATTTTTGAATTCGTGGTTGATTTTTACCACTTTGAATTCCATCATTTTGTTTACATATACATCGTAATCACGGATTGGTTTCACATCAATTTGTGAACCTGGTAAGAAGGCTTCGATTCCGAAAACATCTACGATCATACCACCTTTAGTTCTACATTTAACAAAACCGTTAACGATTTCTCCAGTTTCATTAGCAGAGATAACACGATCCCATGATTTAATTGTTCTTGCTTTTCTGTGAGATAATACCAACTGACCTGTTTTATCCTCACGGATGTCAATTAATACTTCTACTTTGTCACCCACTTTTAAGTTTGGGTTGTAACGGAATTCGTTTAAAGAAATAACTCCTTCAGATTTTGCGTTGATGTCAACGATGGCGTCTCTGTCGGTAATTCTAACTACAACTCCTTCTACTACTTCTTCTTGATCTGTATCAATAAAAGTTTTTGATACTAAATCTTCAAATTCTTGCAAATTTGTAGCATCAACTGCATCAATACCTTCTTCGAAATTGTGCCAGTTGAATTCTGCTAAAAATTGCTCTTGTGTTTTTAATGTTTCAGACATGCTGATAAAAAATTTGTATTCTGCTGTTTCAGTGTTTCTTAATGCGGTTGAAAAAACAGAAGTTGTTTTTAGATATTTTGTTTAACCCTAATGGAAACACTGCTCGCCAAAAGGACTGCAAAAGTAATTCTTTTTTATGTAAATGCAAATAGATTATAGAAAAAAGAAGGTAGATAAAAGACAAATTGGTTGCAAATAAAAAACCCTTCCTAAGTTTTTGACTCAGAAAGGGTTGAATTATGATATTCTTTTATCTAATGGCTCACATTCGCCACCGCTTCAGGGTCATGTTTGTGTTTAAACAAAACAGCAAAAGCAATCGCAATAACTAAGGCATATCCAGCAAAGGAAAGCCAGATGTTGTGCCAATCTCTTGTTCCATCATGCGTAAAGAATTTGTCTATGACAATTCCGCTTAATAATCCTCCGAAAAATGCACCAAAACCATTGGACATCATCATGAATAAGCCTTGCGCACTGGAACGAATTTTAGAATCGGTAGTAGTTTCTACAAATAAGGAACCTGAAATATTGAAAAAATCGAATGCCATTCCGTAAACAATACAAGACATTACTATCATCCACAATCCATCAGCAGGATTACCATAAGCAAACAATCCAAAACGTAAAACCCAAGCAAACATGGATATAAGCATTACTTGTTTGATTCCAAATCGTCTTAAGAAAAAAGGAATTGCCAAAATAAATAAGGTTTCCGATATTTGTGAAATGGACATAATCAACGTTGATTTAGTCACAATAATACTGTTGGCATATTCCGGGATTTTTCCAAATTCAGATAAATATACATCGCCATACATATTGGTCAATTGCAAAGCACCTCCAAGAAACATCGAGAACAAAAAGAACAAAGCCATTTTATAGGTTCCAAACAATTTGAAAGCATCCAATCCCAGTTTTTGAGCCAAAGTAGCGTTTTCTGAAATTAGTTTTTGCGGGGGACATTTTGGCAACGAAAAGGAATAGATTCCCAATATTACTGCGGAAACGGCTGAGATATAAAACATATTAGCCGAAGCTTTATTTCCCGACAAATTGGTCAACCACATCGCAGCAATAAAACCTATGGTTCCCCAAACTCTAATGGGTGGAAAAACTTTAATTACATCAAAATTATTGTTCTTTAAAATATTATAAGCCACAGAATTTGATAATGAGATGGTTGGCATATAACAAAGCATAGCGCCAAATATTACCCAATAAAAAGTAGTCGGATTATCAACTTGAGGAATATATAAAAGAGCAAGTCCGCCAAGTATATGTAGTATTCCATATAATTTTTCAGCGTTAATAAATTTGTCTGCAATAATTCCTGTTAAGGCGGGCATTATAATGGAAGAAAGTCCTAGTGTGGAAAAAATAGCTCCAAATTCGGCACCACTCCATTGTTTTGTGACAAACCAATAATTCCCAACAGTTATCAGCCATGCTCCCCAAACAAAGAATTGGAGAAAACTCATCAATGTTAATCTCAATTTTATACTCATAATAAATAGTTTTTTTTACGTAAATAGAATGTAAATCTAACATTAAAATGGAGAAAAGCAAAAAAAATAAGGTTGTCAGTTTTAAGTTGTCGGTTTAATTTAGAACAATTTCTTCAACCAATTCTAAAACAGCATTAAATTGTTCCTCTCGAGTGAGATAGGAATTATCAATTTCAATAGCATCTTTGGCAATGACCAAAGGGGAATCATCTCTATGGGTATCCGTATAATCCCTTTCTTGAACGTTATTTAATACGTCTTCATAGGAAACATTTTGACCTTTGCTTTGTAATTCATCAAAACGTCTTTGTGCTCTAGTTTCGGCGCTGGCGGTCATAAATATTTTGAGTTCGGCATCTGGGAAAACAACGGTAGCAATATCTCTGCCATCCATTACGATGCCTTTCCCCTTCCCCATGGCTTGTTGTTGTTCCACCAATTTAGAACGCACTTCAGAAACTTCGGCCACTTTACTCACAAAATTGGAAACTTCAATGGTTCTAATTTCGTTTTCAATATTTACATCATTCAAATACATTTCGGCAAAGCCTAATGTGGGATTGAATTGGAAATGCAATTTTATAAAAGGCAAACTATTAATGAGCGTTTGCTTATCAAAAGAATCCGAATTGATGTAGCCATTTTGCATAGCAAAATAAGTTACCGCTCTATACATAGCACCTGTATCGACATATATATAGCCCAAATGATTGGCTAACTGTTTGGCTAAAGTGCTTTTCCCAGTTGAGGAGTATCCGTCGATGGCAATGGTTATTTTTTTCAAAATATTTTTTTTTTATAACTTTAATTTTTATTCCCAGAAAAATCAATCACCAAACCAAATAAACTTGTATTGGCAGCTAAGGTATATCTTGAATAGGAATAATTAAATTTAATATTCCCCATCTTCAAACCAAACCCAACGGATATTCCCGAAAAATTTCGTTGTTCTAAAATCCGTAATTCTTCTGCTCGTCTAAAATTATATCCCAATCGAATATTAAATCCTTTATCGGGAAATAATTCCGCTCCAATTACCATATGTCGTAAGGCATTATTAAAAACGGAAATTTTTTCGGGGGATGAACCACCGTCTAACGAACCCTGAGCTCTATTTGGATTAGAAAAAGCAATGTTCCATTGTTGCATATTTTCTAAAGTCAAATGCCAACGAATAGGCACATTTTGCATTAATTGAGAAACTCCAACCAAAACTTCTAGCGGCAATTTTTCTCTCTTTTCATCATAAGCCGTTATTTGAGTACCCATATTTCTAATCACCAAAGCCCAGTTTACATCGTTTCGAGTATCTATAAAGAGAGCTCCAATATCTATTGCTGCACCATAGGAATGATAACTTTCTAATGTGGAAGAAATTAATTTTGCATTGGCGCCTAAATATAAATCTGTATCCGGAATATTTAAAGCGTACCCAAAAGAAAGCGCCATTTCACTACCCGTAAAAGTAGAAGTTTTTTGTCCATTTTCATCATAACCATCAAATTTTCCATAGTTTACATAGTTAATTCCGGCATGAATAGTTTGAAGATGTCTGTCATAGGTATACGCATAGGCTGCTGTTCCATAGGTAACTTCCCCAAAATAACTACCATAATTTACTGCCAAATGATTGTCCATTTCAGGATTAATCGTTGCAGGATTAAAGTGGGCTTGATTGACATCATTGTCATAAATCGTAATTACTTTTCCTCCCAATGCTGCTTGCCTTGGAGAGGTTACTAAATTCAAAAATTGAAATACTGACTTTCCTCCTATTTGACTATAGGAAGCTAAATTAATTAGAATAAAAGTAGCACAAATAATTTTTCTTAACATAGCAAACTTTAGAAAGTCAAAGACTATAACGGAAATGCGAAGATATTATTTTTAAAGTTATACCCAAAGTGAAAATAAAAAGGCATAAGTGATTTTACTTATGCCATAAATTATGTGTTGTTTTGTATTGTTTACAATACTTTAGCGTTTTTAACTTTTTGATTTGTTAAAGCAACATCCATAAGTTCTGCCATTTCTTTGATATAATGAAAAGTCAAACCTTCAATATATTCCGATTTAATTTCATCGATATCACTTTTATTTTCGTGACAAAGAATAATTTCTTTGATATTGGCTCTTTTGGCAGCTAGGATTTTTTCCTTAATACCTCCAACAGGCAATACTTTACCACGCAAAGTAATTTCGACGGTCATAGCTAAGTTTTTCTTTATTTTTCGTTGTGTTAAAAGCGAAACCAACGAGGTTAACATGGCAATTCCGGCACTTGGACCGTCTTTTGGCGTAGCCCCTTCCGGAACGTGCATGTGGATATTGTATTTGGATAAAAGATCTGGTTTTAAACCAAAAAGTTCTGCGTTTGCTTTTAAATATTCCAACGCAATCGTAGCCGATTCTTTCATTACGGTTCCTAAATTCCCTGTCAAAGTCAAAACTCCTTTTCCTTGAGAAATGAGTGATTCAATAAATAAAATATCACCACCAACAGAAGTCCAGGCTAATCCGGTAACAACACCGGCAACATCATTACTTTCCGATTTATCACGCGCTAATTTTGGCGCACCAAGAATAGTTGCTACATCTTCATCGGTAACTTTTTTATTATAGGTTTCTTCCATGGCAACAGATTTTGCTGCATTTCGAATGACCTGCGCAATTTTGGCTTCCAAGCCACGAACACCCGATTCCCGTGTATAACCTTCTACAATCTTTTCCAATTGACGTTTGCCAATCGTTAAATCTTTGTTAGTTAATCCGTGTTCTTTTAATTGTTTTGGCAGTAAATGTTGGCGTGCAATTTCTGTTTTTTCTTCTATGGTATAGCCTGTCATTTTGATAACTTCCATTCTATCTATCAATGCGGGTTGAATAGCCGCCATGTTATTTGAGGTTGCAATAAACATCACTTTTGATAAATCATAACCCATTTCTAAGAAATTATCATAGAAATCGCTGTTTTGTTCTGGATCTAAAACCTCCAATAAAGCAGAGGATGGATCGCCATGATTGCTATTTGATAACTTATCAATTTCATCTAAAACAAAAACAGGATTTGATGTTCCTGCTTTTTTTATACTTTGTAAAATTCGACCAGGCATCGCTCCAATGTATGTTTTTCTATGTCCACGAATTTCTGCTTCATCACGCAAACCTCCTAAAGAAATTCTAACATATTCCCTACCCAATGCTTCCGCAATTGATTTCCCTATAGACGTTTTACCAACTCCTGGAGGACCTGTTAGACATAGTATTGGCGACTTCATATCATTTCGTAATTTTAAAACTGCCAAATGCTCAATGATTCTTTTCTTGACGTCTTCCAATCCAAAATGATCCCGATCAATAATTTTTTGAGCCCGTTTTAAATCAAAATTATCTTTTGAATATTTACCCCAAGGCAATTCTAAAAATAATTCTAAATAATTGCGTTGAATTCCAAAATCGGGGGCTTGAGGATTCATGCGTTGCATCTTTGAAATTTCTTTGTCAAAATGCTTTTTTGTGTTTTCATTCCAAATTTTAGATTTTGCTTTTACTCGCATTTCTTCAATTTCTTCTTCATTGGAAACGCCACCCAATTCTTCTTGAATGGTTTTCATCTGTTGATGCAAGAAATATTCTCGTTGTTGTTGATCTAAATCAAAACGAACTTTGGATTGAATGTCATTTTTAAGTTCCAATTTCTGCAACTCTACGTTCATATAACGCAAGGTTTCTAAAGCTCTTTCTTTTAGAATATTTATGGACAATAAGTCTTGCTTTTCTTTTACCGTCAAGTTCATATTGGATGAAACAAAATTGATAAGGAAAGATTGACTTTCAATATTTTTTATGGCAAAAGTAGCTTCCGAAGGAATGTTTGGACTTTCCTTAATGATTGTAATGGCTAATTCTTTAACAGAATCAACAATGGCATTAAATTCAGTATCATGTTTTCCAGGTCTTTTTTCTTCAACTTCTTTAATAGTTGCTTTTAAATAAGGTTTTTCAGAAGTAACAGCATCAATTGCAAACCTTTTTTTACCTTGAAGAATAACAGTAATATTTCCATCTGGCATTTTTAAAACCCGAAGAATTTTTGCAACGGTTCCAATGGAATGAATATCATTTTTGGTTGGGTCTTCGTCTTCTTCATTTATTTGAGCCACAACACCGATTATTTTATTACCGGCATTGGCATCATTGATTAATTTTATGGATTTATCTCTCCCTGCCGAAATTGGAATAACCACACCTGGGAATAAGACGGTATTACGCAATGGTAAAATAGGTAATGAATCAGGCAACGCTTCATTGTTCATTTCTTCTTCGTCCTCGGGCGTTAATAAGGGTATTAAATCGGCTTCGGCATCAAATTCTTGTAGTGACAAATTGTCAAAGGAAATAATATTGTGGTTTGACATGGTGTTTTTTTAGGTCAAATTGATGTTATAAATTGTGCAACACTAAACAAATGTAGAACAACTTTAATTACAAATAAATTAAAATCGATGTATGACATCTTAATTAGTATAAAATCGATATCAAACAGCTATTATCGATTAGCACAACAGTAAGTCAAGGATTGTGCCATAAAAAAATCCGTCAAATTGGCGGATTTTTTATAAATAAATGTTTTTTTAGAGTTATTGATAAGTAATATCAAAAGTTCCTTCCGTAACATTAAAAACTGTTGTATTAAAAAAGCTAGTGCCTTCGAAATTAAAAGTCCCTACAATTCTCTTATTTGCTATATCATGAGTTGTAATTGTTATACTACCGGGATCACCTCCATATACACCCTCACCAGTGTTATTCAATACATAAGTACCCGTATAGATGCCTCCAAAGCTTATATCATACGTGCCTGGCGCAATATTGTCTGGAACAAATAACCCAATATTTTCAACACTCCCTCTTCTACCAATTAGTGAAATATTTCCGCCGTTTTTTATTCCATCAATATTGGTTGGATTAAATGTTAGACCATTAAGTTTTGCGAAAAAAGAATTATTTGAAGGGGAAGTATTATTTTCTGTGTATGTTAAGTTAAATTGACCGTTTGTAAATACTTTGGTTTCAACAGTATTACCACTAGTACCCCCAAATCTAGCACCTGTAAATTTAAAAGTACCTGTTATCTTATGCGAAGATGAATTGATACTAATTATATTTACTTCCGCTGTGTCTGTATAGGTTAGTAAATTGGCAAACTCCCCAGTTTGATCACTGGCGCCAATATAACCATTTGCTCCATTTCCTGGTGCATAAGCTAGTCCTAATAAATTACTTGTACCATCAAAATCAGCCCAAGTATAGGTTCCAACTGTGCCATTGGGTATGGTTATTTGGAAAAATTCTCCAGTAGCACTTTTTAATCCTGTTATTGCAATGTAATCGTTATTAACAATTGCTTGAGTTACAGTAGCAACAAAGGTTTGTCCATCATAATCTACTTTAAAAGTTCCTGTGGTCGTTCCGCCGCCGCCGCCGCCAAAATCATCCAAATTAATGGCACTATCAATAGGCTCGTTTTCACAAGAAGTAAATGTGAAAGAAGTTAGGATCAAAAATATCCCAGCAATTATTTTTATTTTATTCATGACTATTTTAAATTATTGTTCAAATATAATTTTTTTTGAATTTATGACAAGATTTTTTTTGGTATTCTTAATAATAATAACAAACCCGATAAGAAAAATAATCCTAAAAAAACGATTGCAAATCTTGGACTGCCTGTAATTTGATCAATAAATCCATAAACACACATACCAATTACAATCCCAATTTTTTCGGAAACATCATAAAAACTAAAAAACGAAGCGGTATCTTTTGTTTCTGGCAGAAATTTAGAATAGGTTGATCTACCCAATGCTTGGATACCTCCCATTACTAATCCTGTAAAACTTGCCATAATATAAAATTCTTTTGGTGTTGTAATGAAATAGGCAAAACAACACAAGCATAACCAAAAAGCATTCAAAAAAATTAAAACATTAATATTTCCGAATCTTGCAGACGCTCTAGAAGTTAACACCGCGCCAACAATAGCAATTAATTGAATTAAAAGGATGCAAGTAATTAAACCTATTTGGCTTTCTTCAGCGCTTTCCCATTGAATTTCTTGTGCTCCAAAATAGGTAGCAACCAACATTACCGTTTGTACTGCCATACTGAATACAAAAAAGCTCAACAAATATCTTTTCAATGGAATTTCAGTTTGGAGGATTTTCCATACTTTTTTCAATTCTCTAAAACCATTAAAAATCACATAAAAATTTACTTTTTCATTGTTAGAATTCCCTTTAGGTAAATAAAAATAAGTGTACTTACTAAAAACAATCCACCAAATTCCAACCATGGCAAACGAATAACGCATGGCTTTCATGGATGCTTCTCCAGGTGTCCCTGATATATTGAAAAACTCAGGTTTCATTATCATGGCAAGATTTATTATCAATAGCAAAACACTACCTATGTATCCTAAAGAGTAGCCTTTAGCACTTATTTTATCTTGTTGTTCTTTGAAAGCAATATCGGGTAAATAGGATTTGTAAAACACTAAACTTCCCCAAAAACCA
>CAIMMM010000165.1 GCA_903842575.1 uncultured Bacteroidota bacterium
TTTATGATTTCAAAGATAATAAATCTTCTTTATTGAAAAATTTATCTGTTGGCCAATTGGAAACATTAGCTTCAATATATTCAGCAATTCGTGAATAATCTGCATCATCACGTATAATGTGTTCATAGAATCTTGATTGCCAATCTATTATTAAACCCATTCGGTTTGCATGTTTGGAGATTGCCGATTTGTAGGAACCAATAATTGAAGAAACGGTATTTTTTCCCTGATTTTGAAACCGGTTTTGACCGATTGTTTCATTGGTTGGTTGTAGTGATTGTTGTTGTTGTAGAGACAACGCATGCGTTGTCTCTACGGCGTTTCCATCATTGTTATTGCCATCTAATATCAAAATACCATGTATATTATTTGGCATAACCACAAATGAATCCAATTCGACATTTTTTGAATGATTTTTTATTTCATGCCAAAAAACATCTGCCAAAATACCAACATGCGACAGGCACATTTTACCATTTTCTATTTTGCCAAAATAATGTTCCCTGTTTTTTGTACAAATGGTAATGAAATATGCAGCATCGGAACCGTAATCCCAATGTTGCCATCGTGCCGATGGTATCCGGTATTTACCCTGGTATAAATTGGTCATAGATTTTGATTGTTTTTTTGTTTTTGTTTTTTTGGTAGAGACAACGCATGCGTTGTCTCTACACATGCGTTGTCTCTACGCATGCGTTGTCTCTACGCATACGTTACCGTTACCGATATCAATGCAAATGTACCATCATTTTTTCTATAACATCTGTCATCTTACCATTCATCCTAAAGGTTTACAATTCTTTACACAACCTTTATTTTCCCCGTCACCGCCCCATTGATCAAAACCGCCTTGTACTCCTTCAACTTCTCAATTTCCTGCTGTTTGAGGGAAAGAGCGGTGGAGATTTTGGAGGTGATGTTTTCAATGTATTCCTCAATAGAAATTTGTTCTTTAATTGTGGGTACCAAAAATTGTCCCTTTTTCAAGTCAGAGTTCCCTAATCCCACTCTTGTTATCCCATTTGAACATAGTTCAAATTGAATATTAAAAATTTTGCATTGTAATGCTCTGAATAAGTATTTTGGATTTAACACCGAATATGGTCTAATAATAGCAAGATGGTATCCGCAAACAACATTTGTTAAGTTCTCATTAATATATGCAGGGACTGCTATATCATTTGCCGTCTCAGAATCCTTTGTAATTACAATATCGCCCTTTTTAATCGTGAATTTTTTAATTTGTTAAATTGAAGCTGTTGCTATCATCAATTCCATGTCATCTGTGATATAATCATTTTTATAAACATCCGTGTAATTGCATAAACGCACTTTGCACTCATTTTCTTTGCTGTGCTTATCAATATTACTTGGGATGCAATTCGCCAAATATTTTAACCTTTTCACCTCCCAATGTTCCGGAATCTCCCCAATCCATTCCACGCCACTGTCTTTTAATTTTACATCGGGGTTTAAACCACGGGTGACAGCCCTGTGAATCAGTATCTGCCTCCGTTCTTTGAGCAGTTCGATCTGTTTTTCTTTGATACCTATGGCCTTGTCTATAAGAGCGGTCTTGTGATCTAGAAAGGCGACGATGGTGGTTTGCTCGTGAAGGGGAGGTAATAATGATAAAATCCTAAAAAAATCGTCTGTATAAAGTCTTAATCTACTTTCAATTACGCCTGAGGAGTTTCTTTTAAATTCAGATTTGTAAATTTCAGTTCTAAGTAAATAATGAAAGTATCTTTTATCGTTTTTTCCCAATAATCGATAAATGGAATACGCCGGACTTGTAATGCCATCAAATGGGGAAATACCCAAACTACCATTCCAGGCCAGCATAATATTGCTAACCAAGTCACCTTTATAGACTTTTTTATATCCTTCTAAAGTTGAGGCAGTTGTAAGTAGTTCACCGTCATCAATTTTATCACTTTTTTTTGTGACACCGGTGTATTGAGAAACTGACAAAAGTTCTTCATTTCCATAAACGCTTCTTTCATTAATTTCTTTGAAAAGATATTTTATTCTAATGATTTCCCAATGTTCCGGAATCTCCCCGAGCCATTGCACACCTGAGTCTTTGTAAGCAGCGTATTTTGGTAGTTTATTGTTCATCGTTTTGGTTTTCAATGCGATTTTTTGATATAAGCATAAACTGCCTCAGTTTCTGTTTCAGCAATTTGTTGGGTAAATATTCGGTAATGTATTGGGCCACTTTGATATTGGCTTTGTCGAGTTGCAAAAGTTCGACCAGTTCGTTATTCCCTTCGGCACAAAGGATAAGGCCAATTGGTTTTTCTTCCCCTTCTTCGGTTTCATACTTTTCGAGCCATCGAAGGTATAGTTCCATCTGACCCTTATACCCAGCTTCAAA
>CAIMMM010000166.1 GCA_903842575.1 uncultured Bacteroidota bacterium
ATACATGTGTTACAAATCATAAAATGCTATAAAATTCTGTCTTAATTGCATTAAATATTTGCTTTTAATTTCATAAAATCATTCAATTTTGGAATACAAAAGATCTTTTTATAGCATAAATGAAGAAAAAATAACTAGGAAAAGGAACAAGTTGGAGAATGGAAGAATAAACACGAAGAAAAAGCTCCTCATATATATTATAAACTAATATTAATAATGACTAGCTAAACAATAATAAATGGTATCAAATGTGACTCTGACTTCAGTGTAAGAAAATTTGATTACTCCATTAGTAAAAAGCATGTCGACAACCAATTTCAAATTAGCAGTTTGTTCTTTACGAATATGCTTCGCAGGAAAACCATACATACTGATGAAAGTTTCGGAAGAAATAATATTTTATTAGAAAGTGTAGCGGTGTAAATCTTTCTTAAATCAGGGTTGTTCCATAGTTGAGTTCTGTCTGAACCACTGACAATTTTTGTTGGTATTTAATTTTATTGTATAAAACCTGTCTATTATTTATTATAAAAAAAGGATAAATTTCCTTTGCAAGGTTCTCCCCTGCTGGAATAATGCAGCTAATCGGTTTTTATATAATTATAACCCGTTGGGTATAATTGTTTTTTATGGTTTATCTACACAAAGCCACCGCAATTTTCGAAGCAACTCGAGCATTATGTTTTATCAAAGCAATATTGGCTTCCAAACTTTCTCCTTTTGTATTGGATGCAATAAATTTCAATAAAAACGGTGTTACTTGTTTGCCATTAACGTTTAATTTCGCAGCTTCTGCAAGTGCATTAGTAATGTGTTTTTCTATGGAGGTGGAATCCATTTCATATTCAGCAGGGATTGGGTTGGCAATTAATACCGCCCCATTTATTCCTAACTCCCATTTTGATTGTAATAAAAGTGCCATCTCCTCGGGTGTGTCTAATCGCAAGGGAGAATTGAATCCGCTTTTGGAAGAATAAAAACTAGGAAATTCATCCTGACCATAAGTAACCACAGGCACTCCCATAGTTTCCAAATATTCCAATGTCAATCCAATATCCAAAATAGATTTGACACCGGCAGCCACAACCGCTACATTGGTATTTGCCATTTCGATTAAATCGGCCGAAATATCCATCGTTACAGCTGCTCCTCGATGCACACCACCTATGCCTCCGGTAGCAAATATCTTGATACCTACCATAGAAGCAATACGCATAGTAGCGGCAACGGTTGTAGCTCCTGGTAATTTTTTGGAAATCACATAGGGCATATCTCGTAAACTAACTTTCCATACATCATTGGCTTGACCAAAATAATCAATATCATCTGAAGATAAACCTACCAAACATTTACCGTCTCTTATAGCAATAGTAGCAGGAATTGCTCCATTTTTTCTAACCTCATCTTCCACCAATTTTGCCGTAATCGCATTTTGCGGCCATGGCATTCCATGGGAAATAATGGTGGATTCCAAAGCTACAATTGGCATGTTATTATCTAAGGCATGTTGCACTTCGGGATGTATTATGATATAATCTTTTTTATTCATGATAATAAGTATTTTTTATTTTATACAATCTTTCTTTGTTAATCGTGAAGTCCACCGATCCTTTTATTTTTAATACTTCAAAAGCCAAAGCATGACCCAATTGAAGACAAGCTAATTCTTCTTCCCTATGAACATACCCATATACCCAGCCTGCCAATGCCGCATCTCCAGCACCTGTACTATCTATGATTTTTATGTGTGGAACGGATAAAGCCGTTACATAATTTTCTTCATGAATTTTCGAACCTTGATTGCCTTTTCGAAGCCAAATCTTTGTAACGCCTCGTTGGTGTAATGCATCGATAGATGAAATTTCGTTCTTCATTTCTATTGAATTCATAACCAATAGTTCCTCTTCATTTGGAGTTATCATATAAACACCATCCAAATTTAAATCTGCTAATTTAGAAGCTTTGGGCACAGAAACTGGTTCAATAATAAGTTTTAGATGGTTTGTTTTGGCAAAATTAATTACCCACTGAATGGTATTGGAAGCTAAATTGGTATCGATAATAATCAAATCGAAATGACGCATTACATCTACTTTCGATTCCAAAAATGGAATAGTGATATATTTAAAACTGATATCTTGACAAACAGCAACGTTCAAAGTCCCATCGGGATTGAGAATGGAAACATATTTTCCCGTTGAGTCTTCGGCTACAATAGAATCACCTAAAGCAATACCCATTTTTTCGAAACTACTGGTAATAAATGTAGCATCATTATCCGAACCTAAAGCTGTAATTAGAGATACATTAATATCGAGTAAAGCAAGATGTTGTATGACATTACTAATTACACCACCAATGCTAGTTGATTTTTGAGCGGGGTTGGAAGAATTTGGAACAATGGCATCCTCACAGAAATACAATTCATCTACAAGTGTAGCGCCAATACATAATACCGATTTAGCCATAAAACAAATATAAACATTTCTGGATTGCAAAAATGCTAGCAATTACAAATCTATTGTTTGGCTTTATTTCAGTAAAACTTTGAAGGTCTTTGTTTGATTATTATTTGATAAAGTGATAAAATATAATCCTTTGGAATTGTTAGAAATATCAATACTATCACTGGTAACATCCGATTTGATAACTTGGCCTAAACCATTATAAATTAAATAATTGTATGTTTTATGTTCAGGATTTGAAAAGTAAACATAATCATTTGTAATCGTTGGATAAACTATTAAACCAGCATGTGAATTCTCATTTTCATTAACCGATAAAACACCTCCAGCTTCTTGATATAGATTAATAAAAGCTTGATAATATTGATTGGTTATATTCGCATCGTGAACGATTAGAGTGTTTTCATCATTTTTGGTTTCGGCAGATGTACTCCAATTGTGTGAACCAACTACCACCTGAGGATCGGAAGCGCTATTAAAATTATCAATAACCATAAACTTGTGATGCATAAGTCCTCCAAGATTATATATTTTAGCATGGTTTGACAATATTCCTGCTTGTATGATTGGAAAATCATTTCCGGAAGGATTTTGATAACTTACAACTAAATTTATATTTGTAAATCCCGCATTGAATTTATTTAGTAATGCAGTTGTAATATCATCTCTGGTTATAAGCATGGTAGCAATGTTAATATCTGAATCAGCAGAATTAATGGCATCAATTATTTTTGAATTGGCACCATCGCTTGGGCTGAAATAACTATTTACAGTTTTACCTCCAATGAGGTATGTGTGTGGTGTATTATCGGTTTTGTAAGAACCAAATTTGGAAGCCACTGAATCGGGTGTAGCAGTAGCACTACCCCACATTTCGTTAAACTCAAGGGTATACCCAAGGGCTAAAGCTTGGTCTTGGATAGCAATAACACTGTTTTTATCGGGGCCGTCTATTTGAGCAACTGTCCAATTGGTGGAACCAGTCCAAACAAAAGGTTTATTTGCATCAATGTTATTTGCATCAAAAATCACAAACTTATTGTGCATAAGTCCATAATTAGAACCTTGAGCGCTTGGCCAAATAGGTATACCAACATTTAATAATGGTATCATACTGCTACTACTACTTGGATCATAAATTACTCTTATCTGAACTCCCCTGTTAAAAGCGGCATTAATGGCACCGGCAATTCCTGTAGTGGCACTTGGAGAATCGGAATTGTAAATAGCAATATCCAATTTACTCACACACGCATTAATATAAGTAATAAGCATATCATCAAGGGTGTTTCCTAAATTCACAGCATTTTGAATTTGTGCTACTGAAGTATTTACTGGGTGATTAAAATAAACATTGATAGCTCCCGTTGATTCGGATTGTGTGGCCACATAACTCGATTCAACAGTAGTACTTCTCCCTAACAAACCATAATTAAGCTTTAAAATTTTTCCTGAAGACACATTGCTTAATAAATAGGCATTGGATTTATTGTGCTCAACGATAAAAGGTATTGCTGTACCACTGAATGCATCATGAATACTAAGATCTACTAGAGTATCAAAAACCAATTCAATATTTTTATCAAGGTAATTGATTGTATAATCTTTCTCTTTTATAGTTTGACTATAAAAATTTATTGTAAAGCAAAAAGCAATGCACAATAAAGCGAACTGCCTTACGAAAAGTAGCTTTCGAATCATTCGTTGTGGTTTAAGTCTAAGGACAATTATTAATAAATGCTCTACAAAATTACTTCAATCACTTGGATTTTTTTGCTTTTCACATACATGTTATCGACTAATGCTTGATATTTTTGTTTTTTGCTGTATTTTTCTTATGGAATAAAAGCACTTACTCCTTAATTCTCCTTGAAATAAAACAAAAGTGTTTAATCTAGTTTTTGGAGATTATAATCATTATATTTTGTATTGGACTTTTACACCTTAAAACCTCCAGAATACATAAATTTTGAATAAATTAGCACCTTCAAATTTTAAACATCTTTAACAATGAAAAATACAGCACTTACACACATACATGAGAGTTTGGGAGCTAAAATGCTTCCGTTTGCCGGATACAATATGCCTATTTTATATGAAGGTGTGAATGCCGAACACGAAACGGTACGCAATGACGTAGGTGTTTTTGATGTTTCACACATGGGCGAATTTTTACTTTCAGGTAAAAATGCATTGGCTTTAATACAAAAAGTTAGTTCCAACGATGCTTCTACCCTAACCATTGGAAGAGCACAATATTCCTGCTTACCAAATAATGATGGAGGAATTGTAGATGATTTGATTATTTATAAAATGAAAGAAGAGCAATATATGTTGGTTGTTAACGCCTCAAATATTGATAAAGATTGGGATTGGATTTCTAGCCATAATGATTTAGGAGTTGAAATGAAAAACCTTTCAGATGATTATTCTTTACTAGCTATTCAAGGTCCAAAAGCAGTAGAAGCGATGCAATCCTTATCTTCAATTGATTTATCCGCAATTCCTTATTACCATTTTGAAGTTGCCGATTTTGCCGGATTTCCAAATGTAATCATTTCCGCAACAGGCTATACCGGTTCTGGTGGATTTGAGATTTATTGCAAAAACTCGGAAGTAGAAACTATTTGGAACAAAGTTTTTGAAGCGGGAGCATCATTTGGAATTAAGCCAATTGGTCTAGCTGCACGTGATACTTTGCGTTTGGAAATGGGCTTCTGTCTATATGGCAATGATATAAACGACACAACCTCCCCACTTGAAGCAGGTTTAGGTTGGATTACCAAGTTTACTAAAGAATTTACTAATTCTGAAAATTTAAAAAAACAAAAAGAAACGGGTGTTACTAAGAAACTGGTTGCCTTTGAAATGCAAGAACGCTCGGTTCCAAGACATGATTATGAAATTGTGAATAAAGAGGGAAAAACAATTGGTATTGTTACATCAGGAACCATGTCACCATCCATGAATGTTGGGATTGGCTTGGGATATGTAACTATAGAAAACAGTGCAATTGATAGTGATATTTATATTAGAATTAGAAAAAATGATGTACTTGCCAAAGTAGTGAAATTGCCGTTTTATAAAAAATAATCTATTGAAAAAACAATTTCTTTTACTTGCGTTTTTTCCCTTTCTCTTTTTTGCACAAAACGAGAAAAATGCATGTGAAACATTGTCAAAAATTAATGCCTTAATTCAATCCAAACATTATAAACCAAAAACGGTTGACGATAGTTTATCTGTTTATGTTTTTGATACGTTTTTAAAAGCATTAGACGAAGACAACAGATTGTTTACTGAAATAGAAATCAATACTTTAAAGAAACATCAATACAAAATTGACGATTATATTTTACATAAAAATTGTGCGTTTTTAAATGAGTTTTATACCGTTTACAATGGTGCCATTCTGCGATATAAAAAAACAATTGAAGATATAAAAAAAGAACCATTTCCTTTTTCAAGTAATGAAACCATTGAGTTTTCAAAGAAGAAGTATCCTTACGCAAAAGATGATGCAGCTTTCAAAATTCTCTACAAGAAACGCCTTCTATTTCACACTTTAAGAGATATAGCTGAGCTAAGTAAAAACAAAGACTCTCTAGTTGCCAATTTTGATAAAATATCAAAAACTTCAAAAGAAAAAATATTCGATACCTTTTCCTGTAAATATTCAAGTTATGAATTGAGTATTAAAGATTTTTATTCCAAATTTTTTGTTGCTTTTTGCTCCTATTTTGATCCACACACCGAATACCTTTCTGAAAGTGATAAATCCAGTTTTTTATCCAATGTAAGTGCCGACAACTTGACATTTGGGATGATGATTTCCATGAATGAAAAGGACGAAATTGTAGTTGATGAAGTAATTCCTGGAAGTTCAGCCTATTTTACAGAAAGAATTGAAGATGGCGACCAAATTATAAAAATCAAACATCTTAACGACGAGTACACCATCGCTTGTTCCTCTTTGGATAAAGTTGAAGCTATTTTCACTTCAAGTGAGTTCAATAATGTAGATTTTACTTTGAGAAAAAAAAACGGGGAAATTTACACCGTGAGTCTTACCAAAAAAGTCATGAAAGATTATGAAAATAATGTATATAGTTTCATTTTAGAAAAAGACAATCAAAAGATTGGCTATATTAAAATTCCAAGTTTTTATGCCACATTTGAAAATGGTAAAACCAATGTTAGTGACGATGTAATTAAAGAAGTTTACAAACTTCAAGAAGACAATATTAACGGTTTAATCATTGATTTGCAAAACAATGGTGGTGGTTCTATGGATGAAGCCATAAAATTAACTGGAGCCTTAATTGACATCGGTCCAATTGCCATTATGAACAATAAACAGCAGAAAAAAGAAATCATAAAAGATCCTGAAAGAGGAAGTGTTTACAATGGTCCGATGGTACTCTTAATTAACGGTTTTTCAGCATCTGCAAGTGAATTTTTCACCAATGCAATGCAAGATTACAACCGTGCCATTATTATTGGAAATCAATCCTATGGCAAAGCTTCAATGCAACGAATTCTTCCTTTGAATTATGAAAATCAAGAAGAATTTGTTAAATTAACTATTGAAGAATTTTATAGAATTACAGGGGAGAGTAATCAAACTATAGGTATTACACCCGATGTTGAAATACCGTCATTATTTAACAATCAAATACCTAGGGAAAAGGAAGAAAAAACAGCTTTAAAAAATGATGTTATAAAAAGTGTTTTTAGATCTACAAAATTGCCAAATACAGTAAGAAAATCGGTCATTGAAAAAAGTAAAAATAGAGTGAAAGCGAATGAAGCATTAAATAATATTACTACAATGAATGAAAAGATAGATGCGATTTACGATAGTGATTTACCCCCTGTTTTACTCGAATTTAATTCGATTTTTAAAGAGGTAAGCAAAATTAATTCACTTTGGGCAACCATCAAAGACCTTTCAGAAGTTGAATATCCAATTAAAGTTGAAAGAAATTCTGTAGACATAGAATACCAACAATTTGATAGTTTTTTAAAAAGTAGCAACACCGAAAAAATAAAAGCTATTAAATGCAACTTACATATTATAGAAGCTATAAATATTATAAATGATTTAAAAGAATAAATATTGACAACAATAAGATTTGTTAAAAAAGAATTATAGCTTATTTTTGCAAACCGAAAAAGGATTTAAATTAGAATTAAATATTAATAAAAATAGAATCTGAAATAGATTCAGATCAAGTATAGCAATGGGAAGAGCTTTCGAATTTAGAAAAGGAAGAAAAATGAAACGTTGGTCAGCAATGGCAAAAACGTTTACACGTATAGGGAAAGATATCGTAATGGCAGTAAAAGAAGGTGGTCCAAATCCTGACGCCAATTCAAGATTGCGTGCTGTGATTCAAAATGCAAAGGCAGCCAACATGCCTAAAGAAAATGTGGAACGCGCCATAAAAAATGCCAGCAATAAAGACACAGCGAACTATAAAGAAATTCTTTTTGAAGGTTATGCGCCTCACGGAATTGCTATTCTTATAGAAACTGCCTCCGATAATAACAACAGAACCGTTGCCAATATCAGAAGTTATTTCAATAAATGCAACGGAACGATGGGAACGCAAGGTTCGGTAGAGTTTATGTTTGATCATACGTGCAATTTCCGAATTCCAAAAGGCCAATTGGATCCCGAGGAATTGGAATTGGAATTTATTGATTTTGGTGCCGAAGAAGTTTTTGAAGATGAAGATGGTATTTTAATCTATGCCCCCTTCGGGAGTTTTGGTGCCATTCAAAAAGAATTGGAAAACCGAGGAATTGAAATTCTATCCTCAGGATTTGAACGTATTCCTCAGATGTTAAAAAAACTCAGCGAAGCACACGTTGCCGATGTAGAAAAATTAATCGAAAAAATTGAAGAAGATGACGACGTGATGAACGTGTATCATACGATGGAGGAGAATTAGATTTTTTAGATTTATATACAGAATCCGTTTTGTAAAACCCCCAATAGCGAGGATTCGCATCCGACCGACAGTAAACTTACGAAGTAATTCGTGCCCACAAAAAAACTCCAAATTGCTTTGGAGTTTTTTATATATCTAAAAGGGGAATAACCTATTTAATAAATTCAATTTTCTGTGCTTCTTCAGCATTAATGCTATCAAAGAAACCTTGATCATTCATCCATTCATCGCTAAATACTTTGCTCATATATCTTGAGCCGTGATCTGGAAAAATAGCAATAACATTACTGTTTTTATCAAACTCACCTTCTTCGGCATATTGTTTAATAGCTTGCATCACTGCACCCGAAGTATATCCTACAAATAATCCTTCTCTTCTAGCAATTTCTCTAGTGGTATGTGCACTTTCCTCATCGCTCACTTTCATGAAATGATCAATCAAATCAAAATCAGTAGCGGTTGGAATTAAGTTTTTTCCCAAACCCTCAATTCTATACGGATAAATCTCCGCCTCATCAAACTCTTTTGTTTCATGGTATTTTTTCAATACCGATCCAAAAGCATCAACACCCAAAATTCTAATGTTAGGATTTTTTTCTTTCAAATACTTCGCGGCACCCGATATTGTTCCACCTGTGCCACTACAAGCAATTAAATGCGTGATTTTTCCATTGGTTTGTTCCCAAATTTCAGGACCAGTGGATTTGTAATGCGCATCAATATTTAATTGGTTAAAGTATTGATTAATATAAACGGAATTTTTCGTTTCCTCATGTAAACGTTTAGCAACATTATAATAAGAACGATCATCATCGGCAGAAACGTGTGCAGGGCAAACATATACCTTAGCACCCAAACTGCGCAACATATCTATTTTATCTTTGGATGATTTTGAACTTACAGCAAGAATACAATTGTACCCTTTAATTATACTCACCATGGCTAAACTAAAACCTGTATTCCCAGAAGTAGTTTCAATAATAGTATCGCCGGGAGAAAGAATCCCTTGTTTCTCGGCTTCTTCAATAATATATAGTGCTATTCTATCTTTGGTGGAATGACCAGGATTGAATGCTTCAACTTTAGCATAATAATTTCCTTGTAGAGATTCGGTGATTTTATTAAGTCTAATAAGAGGTGTATTTCCTATTAAACCTAATACATTATCGTATGCTTTTATATTTTCTTTCATAAAATAAATTAGTCAAGGCATTGTTTAAAATCCAAAATTACAGACTTCAAAACTCTGCAAATTTAATAAAATATTTTTAACTAGCTTTCAATTTTTTCTAAATCTAATAAAAAAGTGAATTCTTTTGCTATTTCCTTTAT
Organism: uncultured Bacteroidota bacterium; assembly: GCA_903842575.1. GTDB lineage: Bacteria > Bacteroidota > Bacteroidia > Flavobacteriales > Flavobacteriaceae > Flavobacterium. Next base: position 9,755 of record CAIMMM010000166.1, read on the forward strand.
TGCTTCAAACCTCCCAGATGCTCCTCCATGTCCTGCTTCCATATTGGTATCCAAGTATAATTTATTAATATCCGTTTTCATAACTCGCAATTTGGCAACCCATTTGGCTGGCTCCCAATATTGTACCTGCGAATCATGCAAACCTGTTGAAATATAAATATTCGGATAATCCTGAATTTTTACATTATCATAAGGGGAATACGACAACATATAATTATAATATTTTTTTTGGTTGGGATTTCCCCATTCGTCATATTCGCCTGTTGTTAAAGGTATCGTATCATCAAGCATAGTGGTAACAACATCCACAAAAGGAACTTGTGCAATCACACCATGATATAATTTTGGTGCTATATTGACAACAGCACCCATTAACAAACCTCCTGCCGAACCTCCTTCAGCATAAAGATGCTTGCGAGACGTGTACTTTTCCGCAATTACGTGCTTAGAACAATCGATAAAATCAGTAAAAGTATTTTTCTTCTTCATTAATTTTCCATTATCATACCATGGTCTTCCTAGGTCTTCACCTCCTCGAATATGTGCTATGGCATAGATAAATCCTCTGTCCAATAAGGTTAATCGCACCGATGAAAAATAACAGTCCATAGTTACACCATAGGATCCATAAGCATATAACAATAACGGATTAGTGCCATTCTTCAGTATCCCTTTTTTATAAATCATAGAAATAGGAATTTGAGTACCATCTTTTGCTGTGGCCCAAATACGTTCTTCCTTATAATTATTTTTATCAAATTTTCCACCTAGGACTTCATGCTCCTTTAAAACTATTTTCTCTTTGGTTCGCATATTAAAATCAATAACCGAGGAGGGTGTTGCCAACGATTGGTAGCTATACCGAAGGATTTCGGTATCAAAGTCGATATTTGTTGTTGTAGAAGCAGTATAGGTTTCGCTTTCAAATGGCAAATAGTACTCCCCTTTTCCATTCCATGGCATAATCCTAATTTTATTCAAACCATTGGAACGCTCGGAAACTACCAAATAGTCTTTAAAAATATCGATGTCTTCTAACAAAACATCCTCTCGATGCGGAATTAAATCTACCCAATTTTCCTTTAAATGCTTATCTTCATCCGTTTTCATTAACTTGAAATTGGTAGCCTTATCTTTGTTTGCAACGATGTAAAAACTAGTACCATAATGGGAAATGGAATATTCCAATCCTCTTGTCCTTTTTTGAAAAACTTTAAATTTGGCATCGGGTGTTGCCGATAAAATAATTCGATATTCCGAAGTTAAGGTACTGCTCGAATTAATAAGCAAGTATTTTTTCGATTTGGATTTATAAACCGAAACATCATAGGTTTCATCTTTTTCAAAATAGACTAATGTATCGTCTTCCGATTTGGAACCTAATTTGTGTTTGAAAATTTTATCCGAGCGCAAGGTAACTTCGTCTTTACGAGAATAGAATAATGTTTTGTTATCACTTGCCCATGTAGCACCTCCAGTGGTGTTTTCTAACTTCACTGGTAGAATTTCACCTGTTTGTAAATTTTTAATTTGTATGGTATATTGTCTTCTAGAAACCGTATCCACACCAAATGCAATCCATTGATTGTCCTCGCTTACACTCAATCCGGCAAGGTTAAAATAAGTATGTCCAACCGCCATTGCATTGCAATCAAACATGATTTCTTCTTTAGCTTCCAAGCTTCCTTTTTTCCGAGAATGAATGGGATAATCTTTGCCTTTTTCAAAGCGCGTGATGTAAAAATAACCATTATAAAAATAAGGAACCGATTCATCATCTTCCTTAATTCTGGCTTTCATTTCTTCGAATAATGTTTTTTGTAAATCCTTCGTATGTGCCGTTTCTTGCTGGTAATAGTCATTTTCTTTATTGAGATAATCTATAACTTCGGGATTTTCTCTATTGTTCATCCAATAATAATTATCCGTGCGCACATGATCGTGCTTTTCAATGGTACGTGGAATTATTTTGGCTATTGGAGCTGCTGTTTTTTTAGACATTATAAATTTAATTGTGCTAACAAAAATAGGCAATCCTTAAAGTAAAATTGAAAAATTTTCATGAAGTTATACACTTAAAATTAACATTGTTTACGTTAACTTTGCAATCAATAATTTAAAATCAGCACTATGGATTTAATGGGAATGATGGGAAAACTTAGAGAAACCCAACAAAAACTAGAAGAAACTAAAAAGCGTTTGGATACTGTTTTAATTGACGAACAAAGCAGCGATGGCCTTTTAAAAGTTACCATAACTGCCAACACAACTATAAAATCCATAACCGTTGACGATGCTTTATTGGAAGACAAAGAACAATTAGAAGATTACATAGTAATGGTAATGAATAAAGCCATTGAAAGAGCTTCGGCTGTCAATCAAACCGAATTGGATGCCGTTTCTAAAATGGATTTGCCAATGATTCCAGGAATGGAAGATATGTTTAAATAGAATTAAAATTCCATCTTCTCCAAAGTTTCCAATACATAGGTATGCATCACTTCTTTATAATCAAGATGTGTAACCATTCGTAACGAACCTTTGGCGAGCAAACTTATTGCAATTCCTTTTTGTTTGAGTTTTTCAATGACCAAGTTATCTTCTATATGAGATTGTACGGAGAAAACAATGATATTTGTTTCTACGGGAGCTACACTTAAAACCCAGGAACATTCGACTAATTTTTTGCCCAATTCCTTAGCTCTTCTATGGTCGTCTTCCAATCTATTGATGTTATTTTGTAACGCATAAATACCCGCTGCAGCCAAATAGCCCGATTGTCGCATATTACCTCCAAATATTTTCCGGATGCGAATGGCTCTTTTAATGGTAGCCGCGTCAGCAACTAAAACGGAGCCAACGGGCGCTCCTAAACCTTTAGAAAAACAAACAGAAATGGTATCGAACAGGGATCCAAATTGTTTTGGATGTTGCTTTTTAGCAATCAAAGCATTCCAAAGTCGTGCACCATCCAAATGATATTTCAAGTTATTTTCAACGCAAACTTGTTTTATTTTTTGTAATTCTTCTATATCATAACACGCGCCACCGCCTTTGTTCGTAGTATTTTCAATGCTTACTAATTTAGAAAATGGCGTGTGATAAAACTCAGGATCATTGATGCCATTTTTCACTTGTTCGGCGTTAATCATTCCTCGATTTCCATCTAACAAATTAAAATTCACGCCACTGTTTGCTGAGGCGCCACCCGATTCATACAAATGAATGTGGGACCATTTATCACAAATAATTTGATCGCCCGGATTGGTATGTAGTTTAATAGCCGTTTGATTGGCCATCGTTCCTGAGGGAAAAAACAGTGCCGCTTCCATTCCAAACATATTTGCAACAATAGCTTCAAATTCGTTTACCGTTGGATCTTGTTTAAACACATCATCACCCACTTTTGCATGAAACATTTGATGTAACATTTCTGGTGTGGGTTTAGTAACAGTATCGCTTATTAAATTTATTTCCATATGAAGAATAGATAGTTTATTTTTGCAATCAAATTGAAATTAGCCCCGATAGTAGTGGAAATCCTTTTTAAGTTTTGTCATCCTGAGCTTGTCGAAGGACACAACTTAAAAAGATTGAAACGGATAGCGGGAATAGCTTCAACTAATTATTACAAAACTACATTAATTTATGACAAATACCGAACAAATAAAAGGTATTGTGGAGCGTCTTGGTGCGTTGAGGAGGTATCTTTGACATTGATGTCAAGCTTATAGAAATAGCCAACGAAGAAGAAAAGACTTTTGCACCCGATTTTTGGAACAAAGCTAAGGAAGCAGAAATTCTTGTAAAAAATCTGCGAACCAAGAAAAAATGGGTGGAAGATTTTGAAAAAGGGAATGCGTTAGCCGAAGAACTTCAAATAACCTACGAATACTTTAAGGAAGGGGATGCTACCGAAGAAGAACTAGACCATCTTTATGAGTTAACCAATACCCATATTGAAAATCTGGAATTCAAAAACATGCTTTCCGAAGAGGGAGATATTTTGAGTGCCGTAATACAAATTACAGCTGGAGCTGGTGGAACCGAAAGTTGCGATTGGGCAGAAATGCTTACGCGTATGTACATGATGTGGGCAGAAAAAGAAGGTTATAAAATTAAAGAGCTGAATTTTCAAAAAGGAGAAGCGGCAGGAATTAAAACCGTGACACTTGAAATAGAAGGTGATTTTGCTTTTGGATATCTAAAAGGAGAAAACGGAGTACACCGATTGGTGCGTATTTCACCGTTTGATAGCAATGCTAAAAGACATACTTCATTTGTTTCTGTCTATGTATATCCATTGGTTGATGATTCTATTGAAATTGAAATAAATCCAGCCGATATCGAAATTATCACCTCACGTTCTAGTGGTGCGGGTGGACAAAATGTAAATAAAGTGGAAACTAAAGTCCAGTTGTTTCATAAACCTACTGGAATTCAAGTTCAATGCTCGGAAACACGCTCGCAACAAGACAATAGACAACGTGCCATGCAAATGTTGAAATCGCAATTATATGAAATTGAATTAAAGAAACAACAAGAACAACGCAGTGATATTGAAGCTGGTAAAATGAAAATTGAATGGGGTTCGCAAATTAGGAATTATGTGATGCAACCCTACAAATTGGTCAAAGATGTCCGCACAGGAAAAGAAACTAGTGATGTTGATGGGGTTATGAATGGGGAAATAGATGCTTTTCTAAAAGCCTATCTGATGATGATGGGACAGAAAGAGGAATAAAAAAAAGCCAATCGTTATGATTGGCTTTTTTTATAATACTTCTTTCAGAAAATCCAGCATCGCATTCCAAGAACGTTTATCGGCTTTTTCATTGTAAGCTACCCCTTTAGAATTATCATTTCCAGCATTTTTATCGGTGAAGGAATGTACCGCATTGGCATAATAAATCATTTGCCAATCGGCTTTCCCAGAGCGCATTTCATTTTGAAAACTTCTTATTTCATTTTCAGTAGTAAAAAAATCGTCAGCTCCATGAAGGATTAATACTTTTGGTTTTATAAAATCAATGGTTCTATTTTCGTCGCGACCTAATCCGCCATGAAAAGAAACAATTCCTTTTACTTTCATATTAACTCTAGCGGCTTCAATGGCTCCAGTCCCTCCAAAACAATAACCCATTACTACAATTTCATCGGGATTGGCTCCTTGTTTTATTAACTGATCTAACGCAAGTTGAATTCTGCGTTGATAATCAGCAATGTTATTTTTGTAATACGTTGCATTTTTACCCGCTTCGGCTGAATTTTTTGGTCTTTTATCTATTCCATAAATATCCGCTACAAAAGTGTAATATCCCAGATTAGCTAATCGTGTAGCACTGTCTTTAGCATGATCATCAATTCCCATCCAGGCTGGAAGAATTAAAATTCCGGGTTGATTGATTAATGGTTTGGGAGAATTGATGGCAAAACCACTTAATAATTGAGCCCCATCATTATATTCCGCTGGTTTTAATTGGGCAAAAGCAACCGAAACAAATAAAAAGCAAACACTTATAAAAAAAAATTTCATGGATTAAGATTTTAAATTTGGCATAAAGTTACTACAATAAATTAAAATAAAAATCAATAACCTCTGTTTCCAATATTCACTCCTTTAAAAATTAGTTATTTCAACTCTATTTGTGTTTATTTGACAATTAAATAAAAACCACAAATCACTATAACCTATGAAATCCTACTCCATCTCAGAAATTAATGATGTTTTAAAAGGTATTATTGTTGGCAATACATCTGAAAAAATTACTGCTCCAGAACAATTGGATATGGCAAGCAATACAGAAATTTCATTTATTGGACATAAAAAGTATGAAAAATTATGGGAGCATTCAAAAGCTTGTGTGGCTATTGTAAATGAGGACATTTCTATTGAGCCAGGAGAAAACAGAGCCTTTATAAAAGTAAAAAATGCCGATTTAGCCATGTCGCTTGTATTAGACCTTTTTGAATTACCTGCTCCCCAATTTGAAACTAATATTCATCCAACAGCGATTGTAGATAAAACAGCCATTATTGGAAATGGAACCCGAATTGGAGCTGGAAGTTATATTGGACCAAAAGTTCAATTGGGAGAAAACGTAACTATATATCCAAACGCAACTATACTTGACGAATCTACTGTAGGCAAAAACACTACTATATGGTCGGGGGCTGTTATTAGAGAACGATGCATTATTGGTAGTCATTGCATTATACATCCCAATGCCACCATTGGCGCTGATGGTTTTGGATTTCGTCCTTGTCCTGAAAAAGGTTTGGTAAAAATAACCCACATTGGCAATGTAATCATTGGAAATGGGGTTGAAATTGGCGCTAATTCCTGTGTGGATCGTGGAAAATTTAGTTCAACAATTGTAGGTGATGGATGCAAAATAGACAACTTAGTTCAAATTGGTCACAATAGTAAATTGGGGCGTTTTTGTATTATGGCAGGGAATAGCGGATTGGCTGGCTCGGTAACTTTAGGGAATGGTGTAATGATTGGCGGAAGTGCTTCTATAAAAGATCACCTTACTATTGGAGATGGTGCCATTGTTGGCGCTGGATCTGGTGTTGCTGCCAATGTGGAAGCTGGAAAAGTTGTTTTAGGCTATCCTGCTGTAGATGCAAGAGATGCCTTGAAACAATGGGCTATTTTAAAACGATTGGCAAAAGATGGATCAAAATAAAAAGACCAACGATTAACGTTGGTCTTTTAAAATATTTATAAGATATTATTTTTTCTTTTTGGAATTTGATTTCTTTTTTGCTTTTTTAGCTTTAGCTTTTTTGGCTTTCTCAATCTTTTTTGCTTTTTTCTTTTTCTCTTTGTCTTTTTCTTTTTGCTTATCCTTTTTAGCTTTCTCTTTTTTCTTAGCTTTTTCTTTTTTCTCTTTTTCCTTTTGTTTGGCTTTAGCTTTTTTAGCTTTTTCTTTGTCCGAATCTTTCATTGCTTCTTGATTAGTGGTAACCGCTTCTTCCAAAACTGCTTCCGGTTTAACTTCATTTTTTACTGCTGGTGTTGCAGTTCTGGTTCTTGTGCGTGTTGCCGTTGCAGTTCTAGGTCTTGTTGCACCCGTTGATGCTGCTGTTCTTGTTCTTGAACGTGTTGGTGTTGGCTTTTCCTCAGATTCACTTACTTCGGTTTTAGTTGCTACTGGCGTTGAATCTACAACCGTTTCAGTTGTTGATTGATCTTTATTTCCTTCGGCAACTGTTGGTTTACTCACTGCCACTCTTCTTTTTATCATAATTTTTTTTGTTTATTTAAACTTATGGTTAATTTAATGTAAATTTAATATTAACAAAAGTACAACATAAAAAGTCTCGCCAATGTTAAGTTTTCGTTTCTATGAAAATCTTAACATTGGGATTTTTAACTCTTTAATTAAAATGTTTACTGATTTTACATAAAAAAACTCCTAAACAGAAATTTAGGAGTAATAATTAAAAAAAATAAAATGCTTTAAATAACTAGTTTTAAAATATAATATACTATAGCTTCCAATAAAGCAGAAACTGGAATAGTCAATACCCAAGCCCATAATAGTTTTACCGTTACACCCCAACGAACAGCAGATACTCTTTTTGTAATACCAACTCCTATAATAGATCCTGTAATGGTATGTGTTGTAGATACTGGTATTTTAAAATGTTCTGTAGAAAACAACGTTAAAGCTCCAGCGGATTCAGCTACTACGCCTTCAAAAGCAGTTACCTTAGTGATTTTAGAGCCCATTGTTTTTACAATTTTCCATCCTCCACTCAAAGTTCCTAATGCAATAACTGTATAACATGTCAATGGAATCCAATTGGGCATATGCGACTTAATTCCTAAATCATCATTTGGAAGAACTACATTTAAATCCAACCAACCAGCCGACATATCTACATGCGGATTCAATCTCAAATATACTGCAACAGCTGCTGCTATAATTCCCATTACTTTTTGAGAATCATTTCCACCATGACCTAAACTAAAAGCAGCAGAGGATAATAATTGCATTTTCTTTAAAACTTTTTCAGCTTTAGCTGTTGAAAAACTACTGAAAAACAAGTTGAAAATTGCTAAACTAAAGAATATGAGTCCTACCAAAAACCATTTTATATTGGACGGTTCACTAAAAAAATACCAAAATGAATTTTCGAAAAAATATTTATTTGTAGGATCTGGAGTAATATCAAATTTTAAAACACTGGATAAAAACCAAATCACTAAAGCCATTAATACTACCGTCAATATTTTTGGGTAAATGTTTTTCTTAGAAGAATACATCATCCATAAGGAAATAAAATAGGAAATAATCATTCCTAACAAAGGAGCAAATACAATAAAAATAATTACAATCATTACTCCTGAAGGTAAAAGTTCCCCTTCTTTTGCTTGTTTAATCCAATTTACAATTTTAAAACCGGCATGTTCTGGATCAGTAACGCCACTAAAACCATGAGCAATAGCTGCACCTGCAAAACCACCAATTAATGTATGAGAAGACGAAGATGGAATTCCTTTCCACCATGTAATTAAATTCCAAATAATTGCAGCTATGACTCCTGCTAAAATTACCACTAAATCAATGCTACTCGTATTAGCAGTTTTGGCTACCGTATCGGCTACTCCAAAACCAAAAACCCAATAAGCCATGAAATTAAAAAAAGCTGCCCAAAGTACCGCTTGAAAAGGCGTTAAAACCTTAGTAGCTACAATGGTTGCTATAGAATTGGCTGCATCATGAAAACCATTGATATAATCAAATAGTAAGGCAAGAACTATAATTATTATTAGTAAAGTCATATCATTAGTGTTCAGTGTTCAGTATTTAGTGTTCAGTGTCGGCATTTAGATTGCAAACTGACCACTGGCAACTGATCACTTTGAAATTTATGAATGTTTAACAGAAATTTGTTCCATTACATTGGAAACACTTTTACATTTATCTGAAGCCATTTCTAATGCTGAGAGTACTTCTTTGTATTTGATAATGTTTTTTGCATCGGTTTCATTCTCAAATATATCCGCCACGGCTTTATCAAAAACGACATCCGCTTTACTTTCTAATTTGCTGATTTTTTTGCACGTTTCTTTAATTGCTTTATGGTTCATCTCTTTTAATTCTTTGATACCAACACCAATTAACTGACAAGCTTCTAAGTTAATTTCTGTTAACTTTCTAATAGATTTAGTGATTTTATCTACTTGATACAAACGAATTCTACTGGCAGCACCATTCATGTTATCCGCTACATCGTCAATAGATTTAATCAAAGAATGAATATCTTCTCTATCAAAAGGAGTAATGAAATTTCTACTTAATTCTAGATGTGTTTTATGAGTAAGCTCTTCAATTGTTGCTTCAAATTCTTCAATTTTACTGAAATATTCTTCTCTTTCTGCTTTAGGCGCATTTACAGCTTCATGCAATGTTTCTGCAAGCAAAATTAAATTGCTTGAGGCTTGTTCAAATAAAGGAAAGAACTTTTTATCTTTAGGAACTAAAAACTGGAAAACACTGTTTAATGACATCTCTTATAATTTAAAATCAAGCAAAGATATTTACTCCACGTTAATAAATCATTAACTAAATAATAATATGAGGTTATTAATTTTTACAATTTGTTAATATTAAAAAAAAAACGCTCTTTTAAAAACGTTTCGTACATTAGCCACACTAAAAAAACAGCATCATTTTATGGATATCAACTTCAATAAAAACGAAGATCACAACAAACTTTTACTTTCCAATTTAAAACAACGCTTTGCCAAAGTAAAATTGGGTGGTGGTGAAAAACGTATTGAAAAATTGCATTCCGAAGGCAAAATGACAGCGCGTGAACGCATTGATTATTTATTGGATGCGAAAGCAAAATGTATTGAAATAGGTGCATTTGTTGGTGACGGAATGTATACTGAACACGGCGGTTGCCCGTCGGGAGGTGTGGTGGTAAAAATTGGGTATATCAAAGGAAAGCAATGTATAGTTGTTGCCAATGACGCTACGGTGAAAGCCGGCGCATGGTTTCCAATTACAGGAAAAAAGAATTTACGCGCTCAGGAATTAGCCATGGAAAATCGACTACCCATCATTTATTTGGTGGATTCGGCTGGCGTTTACTTGCCTTTGCAAGATGAAATTTTCCCCGATAAAGAACATTTTGGCAGAATTTTTAGAAATAATGCGGTGATGAGTAGCATGGGAATTACCCAAATCGCTGCTGTTATGGGAAGTTGTGTAGCGGGTGGCGCTTATCTCCCTATAATGAGTGACGAAGCCATGATTGTAGATAAAACAGGAAGTATTTTCTTGGCAGGAAGTTATTTGGTGAAAGCCGCCATTGGAGAAACAATAGATAACGAAACGCTCGGTGGCGCTACAACGCACTGTGAAATCTCAGGCGTGACCGATTATAAAGCCAAAGACGATGCAGCTGCATTAGATAGAATAAAAAGTATCGTTGGCAAAATTGGCGATTATGATAAAGCTGGTTTTAACAGAGAAAAAGCAGAGAAACCAGCATTAGATGAAAAAGAAATATTTGGCATTATTCCAAAAGCTCGAAACGAACAATACGATATGTATGATATCCTAAAACGTTTGGTGGATAATTCCGAGTTTGATGAATACAAAGGCGACTATGGTAAAACATTAATAACCGCATATGCCAGAATTGATGGTTGGGCTGTGGGAATTGTTGCCAATCAACGAAAAGTAGTTAAAACTGCCAAAGGCGAAATGCAATTTGGTGGTGCTATCTATTCCGATTCTGCTGATAAAGCCACACGTTTTATTGCCAATTGCAACCAAAAGAAAATTCCGCTAGTCTTTGTACAAGACGTTACCGGATTTATGGTAGGAAGCAAATCAGAACATGGCGGTATTATAAAAGATGGAGCCAAAATGGTAAATGCCGTTTCCAATTCGGTGGTGCCTAAATTCACGGTTATTATCGGAAATTCTTATGGCGCTGGAAACTATGCTATGTGTGGAAAAGCCTATGACCCCCGATTAATATTTGCTTGGCCAAGTGCGGAACTCGCCGTTATGGGCGGAACACAAGCCGCCAAAGTATTGGCACAAATTGAAGCCTCCTCCCTAAAAGCCAAAGGCGAAGTGGTGGATGATAAAAAAGAACAGGAATTGTTCGATATCATAAAAGCGCGCTACGACAATCAAGTGAGTCCTTATTATGCCGCAGCTCGTTTGTGGACCGACGCTATTATTGATCCTCTTGATACCCGAACCTGGATTTCTATGGGTATTGAAGCAGCCAACCACGCTCCTATTGAAAAGAAATTTAATATGGGTGTGATTCAGGTTTAATTCTTAACTATTTTATCAAACTTTGAAGTATTGTTTGAGATAATTTCAAGGACATATATTCCTGTTTGAAGTTCACTTATAGAATTGGAATATGAATTCGCATTGACTAAATTACTCAAAACCAATCTTCCATTCATATCATAAATATTGAAGGAATCAATTTTAGAACCACTACTGATATTTAACATAGAACCAACAGGATTAGGGAATATAGTGGGTGCAAATTCACAAGTTGCACTTACACCTACGCTACTCATATTCGTAGCAGAAAAAAAAGCGTCATAATTATTAACCTGAAAGTCATCAACACAAGCATACAATAATGGGTTGTTGTCAAATTTCATAGCTCCCTGGTTGTTTATCAACAAATCATAAGGATTAGCAATAACATGCTTCATGTTAATTGAACTGATTTGATTATTACTGCAATCTAAGCCTGTTAAGTTTTGAACCCATTCAAGATTTAGAGCCGTAAGATTGTTATTGCTACAATTAATTCCCCTTAGATCAGTTCCCTGAACTTTTATTTCTTCCAACAAATTATTTTGACACCCAAGTTGTTTAAATTCATTTCCTAAATTTTCGAAATTTAGTGTTGTGATTTTATTAAAACTGCAGTCTATATAGTAAAGTTGATTGGATGCTGGAGTAATGATAAGTTCTTCTATTAAATTATTGTTGCAGGTAGCTTGAACAATTTTAGTTACAGTTGTAAAATCAAGTTTATCAATTTGATTATATTCACAATGTAAAGTCACTAAATTACTTAAGCCCGACAAATCGAGTTGTGTTATTTGATTATTGCTACAATCTGCATATGCCAAATTGGATAAATTCTGAATATTTAGTGTCGTTAAACCAGTACGATTGCAATACAAATTTGCCAAACTAGATGCGCCTGTGAAATCCAAAGCCAGAAGATTTGGTTGATTTCTTATCTCTACAAAATTAAGTGCTGTATTTCCTCCGAATTGAGCATTATTTAACATCCCGTTAAACATAAAATTCTGATCAAATCCCCCATTTAGAATCTCTACTCTTTCCAGTAAAGGCAAACCATTAAAGTTGACAGTTTCCAGTTTACTTTCAGAAGCATAAAACTTTTTTAATGCGAAATTAGTTGTCAAATCTAAATTTTGAATGCTACTAAGGCCCAGAGTAATGCTTTCTAATGAAGTACAACCATTGACTGTTAAATTCACAATTGGACTAAAGGAAATAGGATTCAATGTTCCTCCTGAATTAGCTCCTGAAATTCTAAGATCCTTTAAATTAGTTAAGTTATTTAGGTTTAGTGAAGTTGCTTCGTTAACTAATATCTCAATGGACTGAAGATTTGTAAAGTGTTCCAAACCCGTAAAATTAGCAACAGTAGATACACCTCCAACGAAATAATTAAAAGTTGTGAAATTAATTAATGATAACGCCTCCTGTTGGCTAACTTCTCCATCTCCATTAGTATCAAGATGATAACCAACTCCAGGTCCAATGAGATAGTTTTTTAAAACTGGGTCGGGTATATTAATAATCTGAGAAAATGAAAATATAGGAAATAATAAGAAAAGGTATTTCATAAATGTATAAATTTGAAAATCAAATTTAGTTCATTTTTTTAATATCGTAACAAAATAAATCTACTCAATAATAACTAAGTACCATTTTAATCAACTATGAAAAAAATCCTCCTACTAAGTTTAATTACAATAGGTATACAAAACCTTAAAGCCCAAGAAACATTCACACGCAGAGACACGCTGCATGGCGGTTTGCGTTGGGAGCGTACTTGCTTTGATGTATTACATTATGATTTGAATATCAAAATAAATCCCGATGAAAAATCCATTGTGGGTTATAATTTTATTACTTTTAAAGTTGTAGAAAAAACAGCCAAAATTCAATTGGATTTATTCAGCAATATGCAAATTGACAGTATTGTAATGAATGCTCAAAAATTGAATTATACACGAGAATTTGATGCCGTTTTTATCACTTTCCCAAATCCATTAGAAGCAGATTCAAATTCACATTCCATAAAATTTTATTATTCTGGCAAACCTATTATTGCCAAAAATGCGCCTTGGGATGGGGGCTTTGTTTTCAAGAAAGATAGTCAAGGAAAACCATGGATTGGTGTGGCTGTACAAGGAACTGGAGCGAGTTTATGGTATCCCGTGAAAGACACACAAACCGATGAACCCGATTTGGGTGCTACGATAAAAGTAGCAGTTCCTAATGGTTTGATTGATGTTTCCAATGGAAGGTTATTAGGAAGTGAAGATTTAAAAAACGGTTACACGCGTTGGGATTGGGAATTAAAAAACCCGATAAACAATTATAACATTACAGTGAATATTGGTGATTATGTTCATTTTGGCGAAAACTATAAAGGGTTGGATTTGGATTATTATGTGTTGCGTCAAAACGAAGTTAAAGCAAAAGCCCACTTTGAACAAGTAAAACCTATGATGGATTGTTATCAAAGTAAATTTGGAAAATATCCCTTTGCCGAAGATGGTTACAAATTGGTAGAAACACCTTATTTAGGTATGGAACACCAAAGCGCTGTGGCTTATGGTAATAGATACGTGCAAGGTTATCTTGGAAGTGACATGACAGGAACCGGAATCGGACTATTATTTGACTATATCATCATTCATGAAAGTGGCCACGAATGGTTTGGCAATAGCATCACTTCAAAAGATACCGCCGACATGTGGATTCATGAAGGATTTACAAACTATATGGAATGTGTTTATGTGGAATGTCTTTACGGTTATGATAAAGCGATGCAATACACCAATGGACTAAAACGAAGTGTTCAAAATGAGGAACCAATTATTGGTGCTTTTGGCGTAAACAAAGAAGGTTCTGGAGATATGTATCCTAAAGGCGCTTTGTTTTTAAACACCTTGCGCCACGTTGTCAATAATGACGATATGTGGTGGAAAATTCTATTGAAATATTCCGAAACCTTCCGACATAAGATTATAGATACCGAAACAGTGAATGCCTTTTTTAATCAGGAATCAGGAATGGATTTAACGCCTATTTTTAATCAATATTTACGTGAAAAAGCTATCCCTAACTTAAGTTTACGTATCAATAATAATAAGCTTGAGTTTCGTTGGGAAGCCAATGCAAAAGGTTTTGCCATGCCCATTGACATCAAAATAAATGGAAAAAAAACCAGAATTTATCCAACACAGGATTGGACTAAATCAAAACTAAAAATCAGTAAATTAGAAGAGGTTGAAGTTTTGAAAGATCATTTTTATGTAAATGTAATTTAGCCAAGTAATATTTTCACACTAAACCACATGTATCTTATTAAATTTTAGTAACTTAGTTTGAATTTTAAACTTAATTATTATGGATACTTCAGTAAAAGGTTTGAATAAATGGGCAAATGCTCATACAAATTACGGTTTAGATGTATTACGCATAGCATTGGGCTTTTTTTTAATCTACAAAGGCGGGAGTTTTATCACTAACAGCAGAAATTTTGAAGATTTAATTGCTCCATTAATCAATTTCATGGGAGGAATGTTAACCTTTCATTATATTGCAGCAGCGCACATAATGGGTGGTATAATGATTGTTTTTGGATTACTAACCCGTTGGGCAATTATTGCACAATTGCCTATTCTTTTAGGGGCTGTCATCGTAAACTTTATTGGAGAATTCAACTTAACCAACCTGCTTCTTTCAGGATTAACGCTACTTTTATGTTTGTTTTTCTTGTTTTATGGTGGCGGTAAACACTCAGCAGATTATTATTTTAAAATGGAAAAGTAAACCCATATTGAAATATAAAAAAAGATGCACTAAATAAATTTAGTGCATCTTTTTATTTAAAACTTTCATTCCTAATTACCTTTCCAAAAGATGTTTCTTTAAATTTTGGAATGAAAATAATTTCCTTAGGTTTTTCATATTTATCTAAATTCTCGAATAAATTTTCATCCAAATCATATTTCTCGGATTCTATTACTAATACTACTTTCTCCCCTAGCTCTTTATCTTCTATAGAGGAAATAAAAAATCGCTCAGTAATTTTACACGATAATTTTTCTTCAATTTGTTCTGGAATTAATTTAATACCTCCACTATTAATAACATTGTCCATTCTACCAAGAAAAACAAATTGATTTTCGTTGACTAACTCAACAATGTCGTTTGTATGTATAATTTCATCCGAAATGCTTGGAGCATGGATAACCAAACAATTCTTATCATCATAAGAAATAGTGACGTTGGGCAATACAGTATAAGCTTTCTCTCCAACATGTTTTGCGGCAATGTGTGTAATCGTTTCTGTCATACCAAAGGTTTCCCAAACTTCTGTTTTTAACTTCATCAATGCTTTTTCTAAAGCACTATTGATTTTGGCGCCACCAACAATTAACTTTTTAACTCTTTTTAACTCTACTAAGGAATTTTGTGCTTGCAAAGGAACCATGGCTACAAAATCATAAACATTTTCATCATGCAACATAGGATGAGAACTTGGAGCAACAAATTCCAACTCAAGTCCTAAAATCATAGCACGAATCAACATCATTTTCCCAGCAACATATTTTACAGGCAAACATTGAAGTGCTTTATCCCCGGGATGCAAATCAAAGAAATCACCTGTTGCCAAAGCAGAGTTTACCATGGCTTGTTTACTTACCGTTATTATTTTTGGTGCTCCAGTTGTACCCGAAGTTTGCATTTCTATATAATCTTTACTATCAAACCAATCCAAAAGAAAATCTCCAACTGGTTTTTCAAAATCCTCTCCTTCTTTTATAAAACTATAAGCAACACGGCACAAATCTTCTCTATTGAGTTGAAATCCATTCAATTTGAATTGATTATGTACATTTTGGTAGGTTAGACTATTCATTATTTTCAATATTTTGATTAAACAATTTTTCTTTTACTGTTGGTTCTTTCACTTTACCTGATAATTTTTCTCTCCAATTTTTCCATTGGTATTTTTTACTTAAAATATATAACAATATAGGATATGTAATTGCAATAGAGACAATCATTTCCCATAATATATCAGAGGAGTTCTGCACTTCTGTATATTTAAAAACGGCATCGGTTTGTAATGCCGAAAAATCGCTTGTGATTAAAAGTGCCGCTACCAAGTTATTTCCCAAATGAAAACCTAAAGCCAATTCTATACCTTCATCCATCAAGGTCATTATTCCTAAAAGCAATCCCGTTCCAATGTAAAAAATCATAACACTAAAACCCATTTCAGCAACTTCAGGGTTGGCGCTATGAAAAAGCCCAAAAAAAGCGGAAGTAATCACAAGTGGAAGCCATCTATTCTTAGCAATTATTCCTATTTGTTGCATCAAATAACCACGGAACAAATATTCTTCAAAAGCAATTTGAAAAGGAAACAATAAAATGCTAATTATAAATAAAACAGCAAATTTTTCTGGACGAAAATTCCAGATGATATTTGATCCATCGTAATAATAACTAACAAAAAAACATAGTAGTGACATTGAAACGATTAATACTAAAGAGAATAAAATTCTTTTAAAATCAACTTTTATTCTTGTTGTAGTTAGGGAAAGAATGCTTCTGTTATGAAGGAAATAAACCAAGAAAAATAATACTCCTAGCAAGAAAACAAAAATACTCAAATTTAAAATTAAAGCTAAATTTTTGTTCATTTCTTTAGCCATGTCATACATTTTATCAATATTTTTTTTTGATAAAATCAGGTAGACAATAAAATTTAGTATAAAAATTCCTGTGGTGATTAATGTTGTAATCAATACACGCCACCAAACATTATTTCCTTTATATGCTTGTTCTATAAACATTGTTCATTTTTAAAATTAGGTTTATCAAAAAACTTTTACTTCGCCTAAATTAACTTTTTTTATAACAATATTTAGTACTTTGCAAGAAAAAATATGATACAATTATTTCACAACTCAAGATGTGGAAAATCAAGGAATTGCTTGGCTTTTATTGAAAATTCAGAAAAAGAGTTTGAAATTATTAAATACCTAGAAAACCCACCAACTTTTGAAGAATTAATCATAATTCTCAAAAAACTTCACTTTAAACCATTAGAATTAGTGCGCCAAAAGGAACTTATTTGGATTGAAAAATATAAAAATAAACCGATGACCGATGACGAAATTATAAAAGCAATGGTTGAGAACCCAATTCTTATAGAAAGACCTATTATTATCAATGGAGATAAAGCATATATAGCAAGGGATTTAGATAAAATTTGTAGTCTAATTTAGAATAGTTCCATTTTTTATTTAACAAACCTTTATGAAGCGTTGTTTAATGTATAAATTACTTTTACAATCTATAAGCGTAAGCATTAAAATTCATGAAAAACAGTAAATATTTCGTAACTTTTTTGATTTTGTTAAGTTCCTTTTTAAACTATTCACAACAAAAACAAGACAAAGTAAAATTCAAGATAGAAGGTAAAGTTGTAGAAAAATCGATGAATACTCCTCTTGAATATGCTACATTGACATTTGTAAACACCAAAAACCCAAAAGCTATTTATGGTGGAATTACAAATTCTAAAGGGGAATTCAACATAGAAGTTGCCGAAGGAACTTATAATGTAAAAATTGAATTTATCTCTTTTAAACCTGTAGAAATAAAAAATAAATCAATCAATAAAAGCATAATATTAGGACTTATCGAACTTGAAGAAGACGCCACGCAATTAACTGAAGTAGTGGTTCGTGCTGAAAAAACTACGGTCGAAATTAAATTAGACAAAAAAGTGTATAATGTTGGGAAGGATATGATTGTAAAGGGTGGGACAGCCAGTGATGTTCTTGACAATGTGCCATCAGTAACTGTTGATGCAGATGGAAATGTAGCCCTTCGTGGTAATGAAAATGTTAAAATCCTAATCGATGGAAGACCTTCAAATGCCATTAATATTGCCGATGCACTTCGAACAATTTCTGCTGATGCCTTAGATAAAATTGAAGTAATCACCAACCCATCAGCAAGATATGACGCCGAAGGCGGAGCAGGAATTATTAATGTTGTGCTAAAAAAAGGAAAAAATCAAGGAATCAATGGAACTCTTATTGGAACCGTTGGGGATCCAAAAAATTATAGTTTGGCATCAAACATAAATTATAAAAGTCAAAACTTCAATATCTTTTCATCATTAGGATACAATGATAGTAAAGCACCTGGAAAATCATTAACCAATACAGATTACTTAAATCCAGATGGTTCCATACAAAAAACAATAAATGAAAGAAGCACACGTGAAAGAGGTCGGAAAGGCTTTAATTATAACATTGGAATGGATTGGTTTTTAGACAAAACCCTTACTTGGACAAATGCATTTACTTATAGAAAAAACAACGGTTCCAATCCGGATAATGTCCTTTTATACAATCATGAATCCAATAATACTTTTATTCGTAACAGATATAACGACCAATTTACACGAACAAGAGACATTGAATACAGTACAAATTTTACAAAAAAATTCAAAAAAGACGGACACAAACTTACAGTAGACGCTTCCTTTTCAAGTAATATAGATAATGACTTCTCCACAATAACTGATTTTATAATTGGTCAAGAGAGCTTAGCCACAAAGGAATCTACAAAAAATTTACAAACTCAAAATAAAAAATTAATCCAATCCGATTATGTATTGCCCATTGGTAAAGACAGCCAATTTGAAGCAGGATATAAGGGAGATTTCAATGAATTACTTACGGATTTTAATGTTGGGAGTTTGGACAATAGTGAAAATTACACTCCTAATTTAAACTACACAAACAAACTGGATTACAAAGAAAAAATAAATGCCCTATACACACAATTTGGCACAAAAATCAATAAATTTTCCATGCTTTTTGGTATGCGATATGAAAATTCCAATATTGATATTAATCTTTTGACAACCAATAATTTTACCAACAAAAGATATGAAAATTTCTTTCCAAGCGCTTTCTTCACTTATCAAATAAATGAAGAAAGTACGGTTTCGTTAAATTACAGTAAAAGAATTTCTAGACCACGCTCCCGATTTATTAATCCGTTTTCAAATTATTCAAGTAACGTAAATATTTTTCAAGGAAATCCGAATATAAATCCATCCTTTACAGATGCTTACGATATTGGATACATGAAAAAATGGAATAAAGTAACCTTCTCAACCTCCATGTATTTTAATACATCTAAAGATGTTTTTCAATTTATTAGAAGGCCAAATGGAAATTATGTAGTATCGTCTGTTGTGGACGGAGCCGATATTCTGGATGTAAATGGTCAAGTGATACAAGTTGTTGGTGGAGCCGATGTTTTGACTCCAGTAATATTAGCAACACCCATAAATTTGGCGAGAGAGGATCGATTTGGATTTGAATTTAACATTAATTACACCCCTTATAAATGGTGGAAATTAAATGGTAATTTCAACTTTTTCCAAAGTAAAACTACGGGAGATTATTCGTATACTTTAGCTAATACTAACGAAGTAATCAATGAAAACTTCGATAAAACATCGGCTTCTTGGTTTACTAAAATTTCATCTAAAATAACTTTACCATATGCTATTGAATGGCAAACGAATGCCACCTATAATGCACCGCAAAACAATGCGCAAGGTAAAAGTTTGGGAGTAATGAGTGCTAATCTAGCTTTTAGTAAAGATGTATTAAAAGATAAAGCAACAATATCTCTTAACATAAGCGATGTATTTAATTCCAGAAAAAGAATTAATGAAACCCATTTAGCATCATTAAATTCTTATAGTGAACAACAATGGAGACAAAGACAAATAAATCTTTCTTTTACGTACAGATTTAATAAACAGAAAAATGAAAAGGAAAAACCTAAAAAATCACAACAAGATGATAGCGGTGATTTTTAAGGTTAATCAAATAAAAAAAGTCCTGATAAAATCAGGACTTTTTTAGCAAAACATAACTTATTACTAAGCTTGTTCTAATGCTTTCTTTGCTTTTCTTTCTTGTAATAATTCTCTAACACCTCCGAAGATCCAATAAGGAACAACGAACGTTAACAAAAACATCATTAACCAAAAACCAATTGTTAAAATGGTCAAGAAAGCTAAGAAACCTAAATACTGTGAAAATTCAAACATGTTTTCCGGAATTTTTTGAATTATGAGCAAATGTAGAACTATTATTTTTTTTTACCAATAAAAACCAAATCATTTTTAAAAAATAGTTTTTATACGTAAATTTGAACTTGTAAATTTAATATATAATTTCGATACTTATCTAAACAAATCAACAACCAAATGGAATACAGAATAGAAAAAGATACAATGGGAGAAGTTCAGGTGCCAGCTGATAAATATTGGGGGGCACAAACAGAACGTTCTCGCAACAATTTTAAAATTGGACCATCGGCGTCAATGCCAAAAGAAATTATTGAAGGTTTTGCTTATTTGAAAAAAGCTGCCGCTTATGCTAATTGCGATTTAGGCGTACTTTCAACTCAAAAACGCGATGCCATTGCACAAGTTTGTGAAGAAATTCTAGCCGGAAAATTAGTTAATGAGTTTCCGTTGGTTATTTGGCAAACTGGTTCAGGGACACAAAGTAACATGAACGTGAATGAAGTGATTGCCAATCGTGCACAAGTCTTAGCTGGTTTTAAAATTGGGGAAGGCCAACCAGTTGTAAAAGCCAATGACGATGTTAACAAATCTCAATCCTCCAACGACACTTTCCCAACGGGAATGCATATTGCTTGTTACAAAGCTGCTGTAGAAATCACCATTCCAGGAGTTGAAAAACTACGCGATACGCTGCAAGCCAAAGCCATCGAATTTAATACCGTTGTAAAAATTGGCCGTACCCATTTAATGGATGCAACACCTTTGACATTAGGACAAGAAATCTCGGGTTATGTTGCTCAATTGAACTACGGCATTAAAGCCTTAAAAAACACCTTATCACACCTTTCAGAAGTTGCTCTTGGTGGAACTGCCGTTGGAACAGGGCTTAACACCCCTGATGGTTATGATGTGAAAGTTGCCGAATATATAGCCAAGTTTACTGGTCATCCCTTTGTAACAGCACCCAATAAATTTGAAGCGCTAGCATCCCACGATGCTATTGTAGAAAGTCATGGCGCTTTAAAACAATTGGCCGTTTCCTTAAATAAAATTGCCAATGATGTAAGACTTTTAGCCTCTGGACCACGCTCTGGAATTGGAGAAATTATCATTCCCGAAAACGAACCTGGCTCCTCCATTATGCCTGGAAAAGTAAATCCAACACAATGCGAAGCCCTAACCATGGTTTGCGCGCAAGTTATTGGAAACGATGTAGCCATCACGGTTGGTGGCATGCAAGGACATTATGAATTGAATGTTTTTAAACCAGTTATGGCTGCCAACTTCCTGCAATCAGCTCGATTGTTAGGTGATGCTTGTATGTCATTCGACGAACATTGCGCCAGCGGTATTGAGCCCAACCACAAACGAATCAAAGAATTAGTAGATAATTCGCTAATGCTAGTTACCGCTTTAAATACCAAAATTGGATATTACAAATCGGCTGAAATTGCACAAACAGCTCACAAAAACGGCACTACTTTAAAACAAGAAGCTGTTCGATTGGGTTATGTTACTGCCGAAGATTTTGATGCTTGGGTAAAACCCGAAGAAATGGTGGGTAGCCTCAAGTAATTGTTATTTTATAATTAAAAATTAACCTGTAATCATATTGCAGGTTTTTTTATCTTTGAAATTAACTATACCAACAATGAAAGTAACCAAAATATTTAATAATTTTTTCCAAAGTGAAAAAGCTGGAGGTATAATTTTAATCTTTTGTACTTTACTTTCATTAACGCTTGCTAATTCATCCGTGGGTGAAAACTACATGCATTTTTGGCATATTGAAATGGGGGGTCACAGCGTTGGACATTGGATTAATGATGGTTTGATGACAATTTTCTTTCTGCTCATCGGACTTGAATTAGAACGAGAAATTTACAATGGTGAACTTTCCGATATTAAAAACGCTTTGCTACCTATTTCTGCCGCAATTGGAGGTATGATAATTCCAGCTGGTTTGTTTTTACTTTTAAATTTTGGAACGTCAACCCAATCTGGAGCTGGAATACCAATGGCTACTGATATTGCTTTTGCACTTGGGATATTGTCCTTATTAGGAAATAAAGTGCCGACTTCTTTAAAAGTATTGTTAACCGCATTGGCTGTGATTGACGACTTGGGCGCCATACTCATTATTGCCATTTTTTATACTGGGGATTTGAATTGGATAAATTTAGGAATCGCATTGTCAATTTTTGGAATACTTTTAATTCTAAACCGATTGAAAGTCCACAACTTAATTCCCTATTTAATTGGTGGAGTTTTTATGTGGTATTTTATGTTAAACTCGGGCGTTCATGCCACCATTATTGGGGTTTTATTGGCGTTTGCTATTCCGTTTGGTAAAGGAGATGAAAAATCTAGTTCCTATATTTTGCAAAGTTGGTTGCATTTGCCTGTTGCCTTTATTGTACTTCCACTTTTCGCTTTAGCCAATACAGCTATCGTAATTAATTCCGATTGGCATCATGCCTTGATACAAAAATATACGTTAGGAATTGTATTGGGTTTAATCCTTGGAAAACCAATAGGAATAGTACTTTTTAGCTATTTATCGGTGAAATTTAAAATTTGTAAACTCCCCGAAGATGTCAACTGGAAAGCGGTAATTGGCGTCGGATTTCTAGGCGGCATTGGTTTCACTATGTCCATTTTTATTACACTCCTCGCCTTCTCTGATGCCGAACATATTGACAATTCAAAAGTAATGATAATCCTCTCCTCTTTAGTAGCTGGTATTATTGGCTATTTTTATTTGAAAACTGTTTTAAAAACGGATGTTGTAGACGAAATTGAGGAGTTATAATCCGCTAATTCATAATTAATCAATACCACTTTTTCTTCTTGAAATAATAACCCATTCCCATAAGTAAAAGTAGCATGCCACCAATGATAACGAAATAACCATATTTCCAGTGCAATTCGGGCATGTTGTCAAAGTTCATTCCATATACCCCAACAATAAATGTCAAAGGCATGAAGAATACCGAAACAACGGTTAGGGTTTTCATTACCTCATTCATTTTGTGATTTTGCGCCGAAAAAAAGAAGTTCGAAGCACTATCAAGTGTGGTCATATCATATTCTATTTGCTCTAAAAGTTCCAAACTTTTTTGATGCAATCGATCAAAAAAACTATAGTTCTCATTTTCAATGGCATTAAAAACATTATCATCCTTCATGCTTTTTATCGAATATAAAGAATCCCGTAATGGAACAATGGAACGTTTTATAAAGTTGAAATTATCGCGATGTTTTTCTATATGCTCTAAAATTTCGGGACTTGTATTTGTTTTTGACAAATTGATTAATTCCTCTACATTATCTTCTTCGCTTTCAATCGTTACATAAAAATTTTCCATAATGGCATCAAGAAGCAAATACAATAAATAATCCGCTTTCCTTTCTCTAACAATACCTGAATGAGTTCTGATTCGATCCCGAATGTGTGTAAAAAAATCACTCGATTTTTCTTGAAATGACACCAATATATCATTTTTCAACAAGAAGCTAATTTGCTCCACTTTAATATTATCTGAGTTTTCAACGGGCAATAACGACTTGATATTAAAAAATAAAACATCATGATATTCATCTAGTTTCGTTCTTTTAGTGGTATTAAGAATGTCGCTCAACATAAAATCATCCACCTTTAGATAAGAACCAATAGTTTTGATAAGTTCAACATTGTTTAAACCGTGTACATTCAACCAATTTACTTTTGAACTGTCCAAACTTGTATGTAGATGAGTACTTTCAAATTCTTTGAATTCTATTAGATCATTGATATCATAAACAAACAATTGCATGGCTGTTTTAATCTCTTTATGACTACCGGTATATTCCAACAAGGAAGGATGAACTTTCTTCCCTCTTTTATATTTTATTTTTCGCATTTGTCTAATTTTGCTTAAAAATAACAATAATTATTTTTTTCAAACTATTTTTACCAAAAATGATTTCATGACAACCTTAATCACCAACATAAAAGAACTTCTTCAAGTTAGAGAAACATCAATATCTAAAGTTTCCGGAAAGGAAATGGTGAATTTGCCAACCATCAAAAATGCGTTTCTTTTACTAGAGAATGACGTCATTGCTGCTTTTGGAACTATGGAGAATTGTCCCAAAATCAATGCTGATAAAACGATTGATGCTACAGGACGAATTGTATTCCCAACCTGGTGCGATAGTCATACCCATATTGTCTATGCTGGCAACCGCGAGCAGGAATTTGTAGACAGAATTAACGGGCTTTCCTATGAAGAAATCGCCAATCGTGGTGGTGGGATTCTCAATTCGGCCAAACGATTAAACGAAACTTCCGAAGAAGAAATTTACAACCAATCCAAAGAGCGTTTGGAAGAAATAATGCAACTCGGAACAGGAGCTGTGGAAATTAAATCGGGTTATGGATTAACGGTAGAAGGCGAATTGAAAATGCTGCGTGTTATCAAAAAACTGGGTGAAAATTATCCTATAAAAATTAAAGCCACTTTCCTAGGTGCTCATGCATTTCCCACGGAATACAAAGAAAATCATGCGGCATATATTGATTTAATTATCAACGAAATGTTACCCAAAATTGCCGCAGAAAACCTCGCAGATTATATTGATGCTTTTCTTGAAACGGGTTATTTTTCTATAGATGAAACCGAAAAAATTATGGAAGCTGGAAAACAATATGGCTTGCAGGCAAAAATTCACGTCAATCAATTTACTGCCATTAATGGAATTGCAGCTTGTATAAAACACAAGGCGCTAACAGTTGACCATCTTGAAATTGTTACCGATGAAGATATTGAAGCCTTAAAAAATAGCGATACAATGGCAGTGGCATTACCAAGTTGCTCCTATTTCATTAGTATTCCCTATACTCCAGCCCGAAAGATGATTGATGCAGGTTTACCACTAGCATTAGCCACCGATTTTAATCCGGGAACCACACCGTCAGGAAATATGAATTTTGTGGTGGCAACGGCTTGCATTAAAATGAAAATGACTCCCGAAGAAGCCATCAATGCAGCCACAATAAATGGTGCGTATGCTATGGGGATTTCGGAAACTCACGGGAGTATTACCGTGGAAAAAAAAGCCAATATCATCATCACAAAACCTATAAGTTCCTACTATCAATTACCCTATGCTTTTGGTAGCAATTTGATTGATAAAGTGATTATTGAAGGGAAAACAATCCTATAAAAAAATCTCCATTCAGAAATTCCGAATGGAGATTTTTTACTTTATTAAACTAAATTTTATTTTAGTGAAAAACTTGATTTTGAAACCAATTCTCCTTTGTCAAATACATTTACAAAATAGGTGCCTTTGGCAAAATCTTTTCCTGGTAAATCTTCTGAAACATCCACCGTTTTGTTTTCATATTTTACTGTAGTAGTAAAACTGTAAGTCAATGTATTTTCACCTAAAGTAACAGTAGCTTTATCCCCAACAACATTGTTTTTACTGTCGATAACTTGTACATAGTATAATTTATCTCCAGATTTAGCAATTTTATTCTCGGCGACAGTAAAACTTATTTTCAAAATATCAGTTCTACTTGCTTTTTCTGTAGCAATTTGTTTTCCAGAACTTCTTAATTTATAAGCTGCTGTTTTTAAATTAGTGATAGCTAATTTAGACCCTTTTTCAACGGTTTTAGCTAATTCTTCATTTTGTCCAACTAAAACTTGATTGTATTTTTTAGAATCCTCTAAAATAACTTTTGTACTATCTATTTTTGTAGTTAATGAGGTGTTTTCCTTTTTCAAAACATCAACTTCTTGCATCAAATTTTTCATTTTTTCCTCAAGAGCATTAAATTGCTGTTTGTATTTTGATAAAGTAGCTACATCTCCTTTAGATTTTTTCAATTCAGCCATTAATTTCACAACTTTATCTCGTTCTGCAATTAATTCTTCTGACATGGATGTGTTTTCGGCAATCGCACTATCATACGTAGCTTTAAGTTCCGCTAAATCTTTTAAAACCGCTTCTTTTTCAGATTTTGTGTCCTTAATTTCTGTTTGCAATGTTTTGGCATCAGTTGTTAATTTAAATATGTAAACCAAACTTCCCACCAACGAAAAGATTAATATTGCTATAATTGCCTTTAATTTTGAATTGTTATTCGGATTTTCCATAAATTATTATTTTTTTATTAAACAAATTTAATAATATTTATTTTAGTAACGATAGATAAACAATTATATTATATTTTTGAACAATAGATTTTTTTATGGAAAAACTGATTCCTTTTACAATATCTGACTTAGCCAAGCTTACTAGCCACCGAAGTGGTGAGGTAAAATTTGGCGAAAAAATGATTACCATTCCAAAAGAAGAAAACAAAATTGAATTTCTAAAAAAAAGTGATGCAAAATATGTCCTTTTTGGAATCCCCGAAGATGTGGGCGTTCGTGCCAATTTTGGTCGTCCAGGAACAGCCTCTGCGTGGGAAAGTGCCATTAACAGTATTGCCAATATTCAACACAATCGATTTTGCAAAGGAAGTCAAATCATTATTTTGGGCACATTGGATGTATCCGAAGAAATGGAGGAAGCCAAAGATTTGGACTTTCATTTAACTACAGACCGTCAAAAACTAAATACTTTAGTTGAAAACATAGATAAAGAAGTCGTACATATTGTCACTTCCATTATAAAATGCGGTAAAACACCTATCATTATTGGTGGCGGACACAACAATGCTTACGGCAACATTAAAGGAACTGCTTTAGGATTGGGCAAACCTATAAACGCCATCAACTTTGATGCGCATTCCGATTTTAGAATCCTGGAAGGAAGACACAGCGGGAATGGCTTTTCCTATGCGTATGAAGAAGGATTCTTGAAAAAATATTTCATTTTTGGACTGCATGAAAATTATACCTCCAAAAACGTATTGGATATCTTAAAGAAAATTGAAGACCGCGTAACTTTTAATACTTATGATGAAATAAAAGTTAGGCAGGAGAAGAACTACCAACAAGAAATGAATACCGCTTTGGAATTCATAAAAAATGATGCCTACGGAATTGAAATTGACTTAGATTCGCTACCCAACATTGCCACCAGTGCTATGACCATGAGTGGTTTTTCGGTGGAAGAATTGCGACAGTTTATTTCCTTTTTTGGCAAAAACCCCAACGCCGCCTATTTGCATATCTGCGAAGGTGCTCCCGAACTGGGAGAAGAAAAAAACAACCACCTCATCGGAAAATTAATTGGCTACCTGATTACTGATTTTATTAAGTCGAGAAAAGAGGTCTAGAAAGGGAATATTCATTTGATTTTTGACTTTTGCCATTTGACGAACAAAAACCCTATCTTTGACCCGACTTGCACTTAATCGTAAGTCTATTTTATGTTATTCGAAGATTTATCATTATCCAAAAGTATCCAGAGAGCCGTTTATGAAGAAGGATACACCACTCCAACACCTATTCAGGAAAAATCCATTCCGATAATTTTAGCGGGAAAAGATTTAGTGGGTTGTGCCCAAACAGGTACCGGGAAAACAGCCGCTTTTGCTATTCCCATTATACATAACCTTCATAGAATGATAGGTTCGTCCAAAAAAATGAAAGACATCCGTTGTTTGGTGGTAACGCCAACACGCGAATTGGCGGTTCAAATTGGCGAGAGTTTTGACACCTATGGGAAATATACCAACCTGAGACAAGTTACCGTTTTTGGTGGTGTTTCTCAAGTTCCCCAAGTAGATCAGTTGAAAAAAGGAATTGATATTCTGATTGCGACGCCAGGAAGATTATTGGATTTACACAAACAAGGTTATATCGATTTCGATAACCTGCACTATTTGGTTTTAGACGAATCGGATTTGATGCTCGATATGGGTTTTATCAATGATGTTCGAAAGATTGTGAAATTAGTACCGTCAAACCGTCAAACGCTTTTGTTTTCGGCAACGATGCCAATGGCAATTCGGGAATTGGCAGACACTTTTTTAAACAAGCCCGAATATGTATCGGTAACTCCTGTTTCATCGACTGCCGAAAAAATTGAGCAACATATTTATTTTGTCGACAAAGAAAACAAACGCAGTTTACTTTATCATTTGATTCGAAATGAAAACCTAAAAGATGTTTTGGTTTTTGTGAGAACCAAACACGGTGCGGATAATGTGGTAAAAGCATTAAAAAAGCACGGTGTCATTGCGGAAGCCATTCACGGTGACAAATCGCAAAATGCGCGACAACGCGTTTTGGACAGTTTTAAAAACAAAGAAATTACCGTTTTGGTAGCAACCGATATTGCAGCTAGAGGAATTGACATTGAAAGTTTGCCTTATGTTATCAATTTTGATTTGCCTAATATTCCAGAAACCTATGTGCACCGAATTGGAAGAACAGGACGTGCTGGAAATGGCGGAATTTCGATTTCATTTTGTGCCAAAGATGAAGAACCTTACTGGAAAGACATTCAGAAATTGATAAAAGTGGATGTGAAAACGATAAAAGACCATCCTTATCCTTGGTCCAATGCAGCACCAGATCCAGAAGCAAAACCCGATTTGAGAAATAAAAATAAGCCGCAAGCTGAAAACAATTCTAGAAAATCGGAAGCATCCAAAAAGAATAAAAAACGTTGGTATTAATCAACGTTTTTTTTATGAAGTTGATTGGAAATAACTTGAAATAATTTAGTAGGTTCAAATGGTTTCACAATAATATCGTTCATTCCAGCTGAGAAAGCTTCTTCCGCTATTTCTTGTTGGTCAAAAGCCGTAAGTGCTATAATTGGAATGGTGATTCCTTTTGCTCTAATTTTTCGAGTAGTTTCAAAACCATTAATTAAAGGCATATTGATATCCATTAAAATAATATCAAACATTTCTCTGTCCAATGCTGCCATTGCAGCATAGCCATCATCAACTATAGTAGATTTTAAATTACTTTTATCAATGATTTTTTTGGTTACCATTTGATTGATTTTATTGTCTTCAACAACTAATATATTAAACAATTGTCCGTCGGATAAATCAACAGTTATATTATTAATAATCTCTCTTGATTTTTCTTCATCAAACTCAAAACCTATTGTAAACGTAAAAGTAGTTCCAATATTTTCTTGACTTTCTAAATGAATTTTGCTGTTAAAAAGTTCAATTAATCTTTTCACAATGGACAAACCCAATCCGGTCCCTTGATAATCTTCTTCCTTTCGCTCTATTTGAACGAATTTATCAAAGATTTTTTCTTGGTCTTCTTTTGCAATACCAATTCCGTTGTCGGATACTTTAAAGGTGATATAGTTCATTGTTCCTTCGGTACGATCTAAATCAGCACAGATTGTAACAATTCCGTTTTTGGTAAACTTTAAAGCATTCCCTACCAAATTCATAATAATTTGAGACAAGCGCAATTTATCACCAATTAAGAATTCAGGAATAGCCGTGTCAATTTCAACTACAAGCTCATTATTTCCGCGGTTGCTAATAAAATACAAAGAATTTTTAATTGTAGTGATTTCGTCTGTTAAATTAAAAATCAAATTTTCTAAAACGATTCTTTTTTCTTCAATTTTATTGATTTGCAATATATCATTTACTAAAGAAAGCAAATATTTAGCAGAGAATTTTAACGAAATTAAATGAGGGCTATTAGCAAGTTCTTTATGCTCGTCTAATAAAATATTAGTTATACCAATTACTCCATAAAGAGGAGTTCGCAATTCGTGAGTAATTGTTGATACAAATTGTGTTTTTAATTGGGAAGCTTCTTCCGCCTTTTCATTTGCCAGTTTCAATTCCTCATTGGTACTTTTTAATTTCAAGTTGGCAATTTCTCTGTTTTTAACATTCTTGTAAAGTGTCAATAACAATAAAATTAGAAAAATAAAAACTACTACAAATAAAACAACAATTAACTTTGATTTCTTTAAGATATTTTGTTGAAGTTTCATTTCTCCTTCAATTTTCACAATTTGCCTTTTGTATTCGTCCAATTCAATATGAATCCCTACTGTTTTAATTTTTTCAATTTTTTCTTCACTAAATATTTTATCCTGCAATGAATCATGAATTGACAAATAATAATTGGCTTTTTTGAAGTTTTTTAGTCTTTTATAATGTTTTGAATAATCATAATATACATTACAAATTGAAGAAGCAGCTATTGCTGATTTATTTTGCATCCCAAAGGCGATTGCTTGATTAAAATATTTTTCAGCATTAATAGTATCTCCCAAATGACTATAATAAGAGCCATAACTATTGGATAATGAAATTTTTGCCTCAAGGCTTCCTTTTTTTGTTACATACTTACTGCAATGATGAAGAACTTCAATCCCTTTATTATATTCTTTATTAGCAAAATAAGCTCGTGAAATATTTAATTGAGTAGAAGCAATCGCAACAGAATCTTTAATCTTTACACAATAAAACAAAGCGGTTTTATAATATTTAATAGCGGTTTTAAAATCACTTAATTTATAAGAATAAAAGTTTCCTAAATTAAAGTAAACGCTATTTTGTACGGTATCGTTTTGGGATAAATTGGCATGTTTTAAAGCTTTAGCAAAATAAGACGAAGCCTGTTTTACATCTAAGTACTCTTGAAAATTTAGGGCAATAATATTGTATGCTCTGGAAATTGATGCTTGATCATTTATTTTATATGCTTCTGAAAGGGCTTTTTTTGCAAGAATCAATGATTTTTCACATTCCAAATTATAAAAATATTCATCCGATTTGGATAACATATTCTTAATTTCTTTTTTTGTTGGAGTTGTATTTTGAGAAAAACTAATCTGAAAAAGGAATAGTAGAAAAAAAAATAAGATGGATTTATTACTTTTCACAAATGATTATTATAGCGTTGCAATCATGGACATTAAATATTGCTTAAAAGTAAAAAAAAATCCTGATTAACTCAGGATTTTTATCTATTTAGATTAGTTTCTAATCAATTTTCTATACTTCAAACGTTTTGGTGTCAAATCGCCACCCAAGCGTTTCTTCTTATTTTCTTCATAATCAGAAAAACCGCCTTCAAAATAATACACTTCAGAATTGCCTTCGAAAGCTAAAATATGTGTGCATATTCTATCTAGAAACCATCTGTCGTGAGAAATTACAACAGCACAGCCAGCAAAGTTTTCCAATCCTTCTTCCAAAGCACGAAGCGTGTTAATGTCCAAATCATTTGTTGGTTCATCCAATAATAAAACATTACCTTCTTCTTTCAGAGTCATGGCAAGATGCAAACGGTTTCGTTCCCCACCTGAAAGCATGGACACTTTTTTATTTTGTTCGCCACCGCCAAAATTAAAACGAGATAAATAGGCTCTCGAATTTACTTGCTTTCCTCCCATCATTATTAATTCCTGACCATCGGCAAAATTTTCCCAAATAGATTTTTCAGGATTAATATTAGAATGTGCTTGATCAACATAGGCAATTTTAACGGTGTCGCCAATTAAGAACTCGCCACTATCGGCTTTTTCTTCACCCATTATCATTCTAAAAATGGTGGATTTACCAGCGCCATTTGGTCCAATAATTCCAACAATTCCAGCTTGTGGCAAAGTGAAATTTAAATTGTCATATAATAATTTATCTCCATATGCTTTGGAGACATTCTTTGCTTCAATAACATTGGTTCCTAATCGAGGGCCATTTGGAATATAAATCTCTAAATTTTCATCTAATTGTTTTTGATCTTCATTCAAGAGTTTGTCATAGTTTTGTAAACGTGCTTTTTGTTTGCTTTGTCTCCCTTTGGCACCTTGACGTACCCAATCTAACTCCCGTTCTAAAGTCTTTCTACGTTTGGAAGCTACTTTCTCTTCCAAAGCCATACGCGATGATTTTTGTTCCAACCAAGAAGAATAGTTTCCTTTCCAAGGAATGCCTTCTCCTCTATCTAATTCCAATATCCAGCCTGCAACGTTGTCAAGGAAATATCTATCATGGGTTACAGCTATTACTGTCCCAGCATATTGTGCCAAATGTTGTTCTAACCAAAGGACACTTTCTGCATCCAAGTGATTCGTTGGTTCGTCTAAAAGCAATACATCTGGTTGTTGCAACAACAATCTGCAAAGCGCAACTCTTCTGCGTTCACCTCCCGATAAATTTTTGATAGGAGTATCACCTTCTGGAGTACGCAATGCATCCATGGCAATTTCTAATTTAGTGTCTATTTCCCATGCACCAAGCGCATCAATTTTATCTTGTAAATCCGCTTGACGGTCCATGAGTTGTTGCATTTTATCTGCATTTTCATATACTTCAGGCAAACCAAAACTATCATTAATTTTGTTGAATTCATCTAATACTGCCATAGTTTCGGCAACACCTTCTCGAACAATTTCAATAACGGTTTTACTATCATCCAATTGTGGATCTTGTTCTAAATAACCAACAGTGTAACCCGGTTGAAAAACAACATCACCTTGGTAATTTTTATCTACGCCAGCAATAATCTTCAATAAAGAAGATTTTCCCGAACCATTTAATCCTAGTATACCAATTTTAGCTCCGTAAAAGAAACTCAAATAAATATTCTTCAACACTTGTTTATCACTGCTTGAGTAGGTTTTACTCAACTTTTGCATCGAAAATATTACTTTCTTATCATCTGACATTTTAACTATATGTTTTTGTTAATTAATATTTTATACCATTATAGGTATTAATAAGGCTGCAAAGATAGTTCTAAATAAAAAGAACGCAAAAGAGGATACTGAAATTGTAATTAAAAACACCCCATTATTTAAAGTTGTGAACTTGTTTCCTTCTAATTTTTATAACTCCCTTTGCTCTTGCGAATATGTACGGCAACCACTTTATATTCGGGACAAAGCGCTTCGCTGTCATGTTCATCGCTAGTAATAATATTTAACATCAAGTCTGGAAAATGGAAAGTGGTGCTCAAAATACCTGGCTTTACTTCGTCGGTAATTTTCGCTTTTATATCTACTTTTCCTCGAGGAGATGTAACACAAACCATATCACCATTAGTAATAAAGTGTTGTTGTGCATCGGATGGATGAATTAGCAAGACATCTTCTGTTAGAATTTCTACATTACCCGTTCTTCTAGTCATTGTGCCAGAATTGTAATGTTCTAATTCTCTGTTGGTGGTGATAATGTATGGAAATTTCGTTTTGTTCTCAACGGTTTCATTCGACTCCTGATAGTCAAAATAATGAAACTTCCCTTTTCCATTTTGGAAAGTTTCTAGATGCAAAATTTCAGTATCTATCCCACCTGTTTTTACAGGCCATTGCTTACCATTGATTCCTAAATTATCCCATTTTGCACCAGCAAAGAAAGGAACAATTTTGGAAATTTCTTCAAGCATCGTGTCTGGTTCAAAAGGCGCTTGGGCATAACCCATTTTATTCATAATATCCACCATAATTTGACCGTCAGATTTTGTGCCTTCTATTGGTTCTACTACTTTATTCACCCGCTGAATGCGTCTTTCACCATTGGTAAAAGTGCCGCTTTTCTCTAAAAATGAAGCGCCCGGCAAAATAACCGTTGCATATTTTGCCGTTTCCGTTATGAATAATTCTTGTAATACAAGTAATTCTAGGTTTTCCATGGCGGCAATTACTTTGTTGGTATTCGGATCGGTTTGAACAACATCCTCTCCCATCAACCAAA
The DNA here is from genome assembly GCA_903842575.1 of uncultured Bacteroidota bacterium. Taxonomy (GTDB): domain Bacteria; phylum Bacteroidota; class Bacteroidia; order Flavobacteriales; family Flavobacteriaceae; genus Flavobacterium. Next base: position 43,830 of record CAIMMM010000166.1, read on the forward strand.
GAGCTTTTAGATTACCATCTATTGCGGAGTCAAACATTTCTGGAATTTTCAATCCTTTTCCTATTGGGATTTTTCTATCATAAAAAGCCTCATATTGCTTATTAATTTCAGGATCGTAAGCGTTCATGTAACCAGCTCCTTGGTGTGGCTGACACCCCATGTCGGCGGCTCCTTGCACGTTGTTTTGTCCCCGAAGTGGGTTTACACCAACCCCTTTTCGCCCAATATTCCCAGTAATTAGTGCCAAATCCGAAATAAGCATCACCGTGAATGACCCTTGCGAATGTTCGGTAACTCCTAATCCATGGAATGACATTGCGTTAGGCGCTTTGGCATATGCTATGGCAGCGGCTCTAACCAAATTCTTATCCACTCCAGTTATTTCTTCTAAATCAGTAATGTTAAGTTTCAAGATTTGATTGCAAAAATCATTGTACCCTTCGGTACGATTTTCTATAAATGATGTATCTTCCAATCCTTCGGCGATAATGTAATAAAGCATCATGTTCAACAGCGCTACGTTGGTTCCAGGTTTCAATTGAAGATGATAGGTAGCATATTTTGCTATTTCTATTCTTCTAGGATCAATCACTATAGACACTTTTCCCTTCATAGCAAATTGCTTCAACTTAGCTCCTGTAACAGGATGTGCATCAGTAGGATTAGCGCCGATAACTAAAATACAATCGGTATGTTTAATATCTTCAATAGAGTTGGTTGCTGCCCCTGTTCCAAAGGCACGTTGCATTCCAATAGCAGTTGGAGAATGACACACACGGGCACAGCAATCGATGTTATTGGTGCCTATGACGGCACGAATAAATTTTTGCATCAAATAATTTTCTTCGTTGGTGCAACGAGCGGATGAAATTCCAGCGATGGCATCAGCCCCATGTTTTTGTTTGATTTCAATAAGTTTGGTAGCAATAAAATCATAAGCTTCATCCCAAGTAGCAGGTTCCAACTGTCCATTTCTTCTAATTAGTGGTGTTTTTATTCGGTCTGGATGATTGTAAAAAGAAAAAGCATACCGTCCTTTTAAGCACGTATGACCTTCATTTACTTCCGCATTATAGGGTGCTTGAATTGATTTTACTTTCCCGTTCACAACTGCAACTTCTAAATTACAACCCACGCCACAATACGTACAAATGGTTCTCACTTTTTTATCAGCAACAATTGATTTTGATTCAAAAATATCAGATATAGCGGAGGTTGGACAAGCTTGGGCGCAAGCACCACAACTCACACAATCGGAATCAAAAAAGGTGCTTTCGAAACTCTTTACAATATGGCTATCAAAACCTCTACCAGCCATACTAAGAACAAATTCACCTTGCACTTCGTCGCAAGCTCTTACGCATCGGAAACAATTGATACATTTTGAAAAATCGGAAGTCATGTAGGGATGACTTAAATCTTTGGTTTTGTCAAGATGATTTTTACCTTCTGGATAACGTACATCTCTTATGCCTACTCGTGCCGCAACGGTTTGCAACTCACAATTGTTATTGACTTCGCAAGTAAGACAATCCAAAGGATGATCGGTAAGAACCAACTCAACAATATTCTTACGTAATTTTTTTATTCGATCACTATCGGTATATATATAAGAATTGGGAATCACAGGCGTATGACAAGATGCTTGTGCTTTTGCAACACCATTTTCAACCAAAGCAACATCGACACTGCAAACTCTACAGGAACCAAAAGGCTCTAGATTGGGTGCATCACATAAGGTTGGAATCCAATCTTGACCTAAATGTCTTCTAACAAATTGAAGGATGGTTTCTCCATCTTTGAAAGCGAATTGTTTATCGTTTATATGGGCTACTTGCATCATAATTATTTTTTAAAATATCCTTCTAATTCAGTGTCAAAATATTTTAGCGCATTTTTTATAGGTAAGGGTAATCCACCACCTAATGCGCAAAGCGAACCTGTTTCTAATGTTTCTAAAAGGTCATTCATTAAAGCTTTGTCTATTTTATAATTTTCATTTTTAGCTTTAGCAATCATCTCATAACCGCGAGTAGAACCAATGCGGCAAGGAAAACATTTTCCACAACTTTCGTGTGCCGTAAATTGAAATAAATGTTCAATATAATCAATCAAAGGATAAACTGTGGGAATACAAACTATGGAAGCATGACCCAACAAAAATCCTTCTTTTGCAAAGGAATCATAGTCAATGCTTAAGTTATCTATTTTAGAAATAGGAACCAAGCCACCTAGTGGACCACCAATATGCATGGCTTTTACGGGTTTGCGAAAACCTCCTCCTAAATCATAGATTACTTTGCTTAAAGGTGTTCCCATATCGACTTCATAAATACCAGGATTGTTAAAATAGCCATCAAGTGAAATGAGCTTTGTTCCTGTTGATTTTGGTGTACCAATAGCAGCATATGATTTTCCGCTATTTTTTATGATAAATGGGAGGTTTGCCAATGTTTCTACGTTATTAACAACCGTTGGTTTATTAAACAATCCTTGTTGGGTAGGATATGGCGGTCGCACTCTCACTTCTGGACGTTGCCCTTCTATAGAAGAAAGTAGAGCAGTTTCTTCTCCACAAATGTAGGCGCCTTGTGCTTTTATCACTTTGAAATCAAAGGAGAAATTAGAATTTAGGATGTTTTCCCCTAAAAGTTTATTGTTTCTTAAATAGTCAATCGCTTCGTTTACGATTGCTACCGATTCGGGGTATTCGCCACGGATATAAACGACGCCATGTTGCGCTCCGACAATATAGCCAGAAATCATCATACCCATTAACATACTGTGTGGGCGATGCTCCATAATATAGCGGTCGGAATAAGCTCCTGGATCACCTTCGTCGGCATTGCAGACAATAAATTTGGTTTCGTTAGCTACGTTTTTGCACGATTCTAATTTGAAAGCCATTGAAAACCCTGCACCACCGCGACCTCTCAAACCAGAGTCACGCAATTCAGTCAAAAGGGTATCTGGTTTTTTTGTTAAACAATCGGTAAAAATTTTATAAAAATTTTCTACATTTCCATAATCACTTGTGAGAATTGGTGTTCCAATAGAAGCCACATTATAGGTTTCTTTTGAAATGGTATTTTCAGATTTTATTTGAGCAATAGCATCTATATCTTTTCCGGAATAATTTTTATCATTTGTATGAAAGGCGCTATTTTCATGGCATCTTCCTAAGCAACACATTTCGCCAATTTCTTCTTTTGAGTACTGATTGCTTAATTTTTTATGAACTTCATTTTGAGTTCCGGCTGTCATACAGGCACTTCCACTACAAACATATACTTTCTTGCCTCTGTTTTCGGGTTTCAAAAAATCATAAAAAGAAACTGCTCCATAAGCAGTTGATTTTCCAACTAGAAATTCATTTCTTAGTTTTTCTAGTGCATCAACATCAGGAGTTCCTGTGGCTTTTGCTAAGTTGCCATATTCTTCAAAAAGGTTTTTTGTTAGTCCTTTACGACCCGATAATTCACTTAAATTTTTTGACATACCATTAAAATTTAACCTGACCCGCTGCCCAATTTTGAAAATCATGGGCAACTTGGTTAGCATTGGAGTAAATAGTTAATTTATTATTTCTACAAAAAGCCAGTAATGTAATTCCGCTTTGCTCTGCCATATCAACAGCTAGTGTTGAAGGCGCAGATACCGAAGCCAGAAAAGGGATGCCTGCCTCTTTTGCTTTATTTACAATTTCATAGGAGACACGTCCACTTACAGTCAAACATTTGACTTTATCTAGTGCCTTATTTTGAATCAGGGAACCAATCACTTTATCTACAGCATTATGCCTTCCAATATCTTCTTGAATTGAAAGCAATTGGCCATCGATAGTAAAAGCGCCAGCAGCATGTGTTCCACCTGATTGTTGAAATGCTTTTTGTTTTTCGCTGACTTGCTGAAACATTTTTGCAACAAATGAAGGATTAAGTACGGCATCATTTGCTATTTTAATTTCATCAAAAGTATCCAATTCGGTTTTACCACAAACGCCACAAGACGAGGATGAAATCACATTGCGATTCCCCGAAAAATCCTTTAAAATAAAATGGTTAGGAGTTTTAACATTTAAGGAATTAATAAAACCTGCTTCATTAATTCCTGTAATTTCAATCTCAAGATTTTCGGGAGCGGTTTGAATTATTTTTTCGGTAAACAATAATCCTATTGCCAATTCCTTTTCATTGCCTGGCGTTTGCATGGTAAGTGTAAAAGGAATACTATTGACTGCAATACGCAATGCTACTTCAACGGCTAGAAAATCTTCAACAGGTGAAAATTTCTGGTCATTATAAAATAACCCTTTGTATTGTTTTACACTCATAAAATTTAGCTAAGTCCTACAATTTTTCCGTTATTATCAATATCCATATGTTCTGAGGCAGGAACGGCTGGCAATCCCGGCATACGCATCATGTCGCCCAAAATTGGAATTATAAAACCCGCTCCAGCTGCAAATTCAAACTCACGAACATTAATAGTAAATCCTTTTGGTCGACCAATTACGGTTTCTTTATCGGATAATGATTTTTGCGTTTTTGCCATGCAAATGGGTAATTTATCATAACCTAAATCGGTTATCATTTTTAATTGAGTGTGTGCTTTTGAAGAATATTCAACACCATCAGCACCATAAATTTCGGTAGCAATTCTGTTGATTTTATCTTCTACACTCAAACTCCAATCATACAGCGGTTTGAAGTTGTTTTTACCACTTTCTATGACCTCTAAAACCGCTTGCGCTAGTTCTTTCGTTCCTTCTCCTCCTTTTGCAAAACCATGAGAAACAACAGCTTTCACATTTAACTTAGCACAATGTAATTGCACATAATCTACTTCTTCATCCGAGTCGGTTGGAAAATTATTGATAGCTACAACGGGCGTAATTCCAAATTTTTTGCAGTTTTCGATATGTTTTTCAAGATTTTGAAACCCTTTGATAACGCGTTCCATACTTGGTGTGTTGTATTCTTCTTTTTTAGCACCGCCATGATGGCGCAACGCTCTAATTGTTGCTACTAAAACAATGGCATTGGGAGCAATTCCTGCATAACCACATTTGATATTCATGAATTTTTCGGCACCCAAATCGGCTCCAAAACCAGCTTCAGTAACTACAAAATCCCCTAACGACATTCCCATTTTAGTGGCTAAAATAGTATTGGTACCTTGAGCAATATTAGCAAAAGGACCTCCGTGTAAAATGGCAGGATTTCCTTCTAATGTTTGTACCAAATTAGGTTTAATAGCATCTTTCAATAAAAGTGCCATCGCCCCTTGAGCCTTCAAATCACGTGCGTAAATGGCTTTTTTATCAAAAGTAAATCCGACGAAAATATTACCTAATCTTACTTTTAAATCATCAATATCTTTCGACATACAAAGAATAGCCATTACTTCAGAAGCAGGTGTAATATTGAAACCGTCTTCACGAGGTATGCCATTAGTAGTTCCGCCAATACCTATAATAATTTGGCGCAAAGCACGGTCGTTCATATCCATAACCCTTTTCCACTTGATGGTTCTTGGGTCAATGTTTAAATTATTTTGCTTGTTTTGTAAGTTGTTATCGATGAGTGCGGCTAAAAGATTGTTGGCTTTTTCAATGGCACTAAAATCACCTGTAAAATGCAGATTAATATCTTCCATTGGGATAACTTGGGAGTAGCCTCCACCGGCAGCGCCTCCTTTTATTCCGAAAACGGGACCCAGTGAAGGTTCACGCAAAACCACTATCGATTTTTTCCCAATTTTATTTAGGCCTTCATTTAAACCAATAGAAACAGTAGTTTTTCCTTCGCCAGCAGGAGTGGGATTTATAGCGGTAACCAATATCAGTTTGCTTTTTTTGATTTTTTGTTCATCAATTAGATGTAACGGAAGTTTTGCTTTATATTTTCCATAATATTCTAAATCGTCTTCGTGAATATCTATTTTACTTGCAATATGTTTGATGTGGCTAATTTCAGCTTTTTGGGCAATGTCTAAATCGGATAGCATATTTTTTTATTTATAAAGTTCTTTTCTTGCTTTAGTGAAGTTATAAATGTAGAAAAAAATATAGGACTTAATCAAAAAAATCAAATGTTATTTTCTAAGCGTTCTTATTTATATCCTAAACTTTTACAATCAGTAATTTTCTATTCGTGTTGTTTCCCTTCAACAACTCTAAAAACATGTAAGAGTGAAGGAAATAAAGCGTCCATTGACTCTTGTGCTCCTTTGGTCGAACCTGGCAATGTCATCAAAAGAGTTTTACCTTTCATTCCAGCAATGCCTCGTGATAACATTGAGAAGGGGGTTCTGTCTTGTCCGTAATTGCGTGCAGCTTCCATAATACCGGGAATTTCTCTATCCAAAAGCGGTTTTATGGCTTCGGGTGAATTATCCCTTGGGGAGAGTCCTGTGCCACCCGTTAAAATAATTAAGTCGAAATTTTTAGCATATAAATCCAAAACTTTTTCTTGTATTCCTAAGATATCGTCTGAAATTACGGAGTAATCGGCGATGTCAATTTGGCAAGATGCTAATTTTTGGATAATCATTTTTCCTGCTTTATCCATTTTTTTGCCGGCAGAAACACTATCTGAACACACAATTACGGCCGCTTTTAAATCGGCACGGAATTTATCTGTAAAATCGGATTTTCCGCCTTTTTTTTCCAACAATTTGATAGAATGAATTTCAATTCCTTTATCAATAGGTTTTAGCATGTCATACATTGTTAACGCAACAACCGATGCGCCATGCATTGCTTCCACCTCAACACCTGTTTTATAAATGGTATGTACTTCCATTTCGATGGTGATTTCTAACTCATTTATAGCATAACGAACTGCTGTAAATTCAACAGGAATAGGATGACAATCTGGAATGATGTCACTCGTTCGCTTCACTGCAAAGAGTCCTGCCGTTTTTGCCATTTCAAAAACATCCCCCTTAGGAACCGTTTTGTTTACTATGGCAGCTATGGTTTCTTTTTTACTGACTTTTAAAATTGCTTGAGCCTTTGCTGTGCGAAGGGTACTTAATTTGGATGTTATATCTACCATTTTTGAATTTTAAATTTATGAAATAGTTTCTTAATTATACATTTTCTTTCCAAGCAAAAGAGTCATCTTCAAAGATTTCTTTCCCCCAGATGGGTGTCATCGCCTTTATTTGCTCCACAATTTCTTGACACGCATTAAATACTTCTTTGCGGTGTTTTGAAGAAACAAAAACAAACAAGCAAACTTCTCCCGCCTTTACTACTCCAAGACTATGATAAATGTGCATGCACACTAAATTATATTTAGCAAACGCCGCTTCTCGTATCTCGTGAAAAAGTTCTTCAGCCATTTCTTGATAGGCAGCATATTCAATGGCTACCACTATTTTTTTGTCAATTATATCGTTTCGCACTTGTCCTAAAAAAATATCGTGTGCGCCAATATCAGTTTTTAAACTATGTTTGGCAATACTATTGGCAATAAAATCTGGCGTTATTGGGCCATTGACAAAAACGGTATGCTTTTTTTTCTCTGCCATAATTAGTTGTGTTTAATAATGATTATTTTTCCAAGCTTCAATGCCTCCAGCTAAACTATAGGCTTGACAATTAGGAAATATCTCTTTTAATATTTTTACAGCTTGCATGCTGCGTTGCCCTGATTTACAATAAATTACAACCTTATTTTCAATCGGAATGGTTGAAGCTAAACTTTCAAATTCATGTAACGGAATAAATATAAAGGGAAATTCGTCCACAGAAGGAAGCTCCCCTTTTTCACGAACGTCAACAATTGTAATTGTTTCAAGGCTTCTTAAAACGTCAAATTCTAGAACCGAAAGTACTTCAATATTTAAATTTTTGTTGCAAAACCATTCATAATCATATGCTAAAAATGCTATTTTGTTTTTTGGAAAATCGATTGATTTGTCTGATTTCACATCCATTTCGAAAGCATAAAATGAATTTTCTAAAGCATTGTAGCACATTATTTTATTAGACAATGGTTTTCCAATTCCCGTAATAATTTTTATAGTTTCAATTGCTTGCATGGTTCCAATAATTCCAGGAATCACACCTAAAACGCCAACATCATTGCAAGATAAAGTTGAATCCGAAGGTGGCTCTGGAAATAAATCACGGTAATTGGTTTTGATATTGGACTGATTATCAGTAAGATTAAAAACACCAATTTGTCCTTCGAAACGCAGGACAGCGCCATATATTAGCGGCTTTTCTAATAATACGCAAGCGTCATTAACGAGATAGCGGGTGGCAAAATTATCCGATCCATCGATGACAATATCATATTTCGCTAGAATCTCAAGAGCGTTATTATTCGTGATTTGAAAATTATAGGGTAGAATTGATATGTTTGGATTAAGAGTTTTTAATCTTTTAGCGGCAGTAATGGCTTTTGATTTACCTATATCATCCACGGTATAAAGTATTTGACGTTGCAGATTTGACATTTCTACTACATCAAAATCGGCAATTCCAATTGTACCTACTCCAACTGCGGCAAGGTATTGCAGAGCAGGACAACCCAAACCGCCAGCGCCTATGACCAGTACGCTAGACTGCGCTATCTTGTCTTGACCAACGTGCCCAAACTCCTTGAGCTGTATTTGTCTTTGGTATCGATTATTTGTATTATCTGAATTCATATTTCATTTAACCTCCTGAAAATGGTGGAAGTAGCGCTATTGTGTCATTCTGATGGAGCATTGTATTCTCTTGTATCACTTTTTTGTTTACGGCAATAGAAAAATTAATTTTGGATAATTCAGGGAATTCTACTTCCAAGTATTTTATTAACGCATCTGTATTTTCTATTACTGACATTTTCCAATCCGATTTACCTGTAATATAGGCAATTTGTCCAAAAGCAAGTAGGTTTATTTCCATTTTAAATTAAGTTAAAAATATTTTTAAAGTCCTCTTTTGTATTGATATTCTTGAAAATGGATTCTTTAAAGATATTGTTATTTTCTACGGGAATTGTTTTTAGTTTGAAATGCTTCGCCATTTCCATTAATTTAATATTTTTTTGCTCAATAAGTTCCAACCAAATTTTCAAGCAATCTTTTGCATAAATGCCAAATAATGGTTCGAATTTTTCTTGGTGGACAGGAAGCACAATTTGCGATTCATCGGTATTTCTACAAATATACACGATAGCTTCTTTAGTTATAAATGGCATATCGCAGCTCACAATAAAATTAAATTTAGCATCCGAATGATTCAAAGCAGTGTAAATTCCGCCTGCAGGTCCTATATTTTTAATCAAATCTGGAATCACTTCCAATCCAAATTTTTCATATTCGGGATTGTTGGAAACAATAAACAAGTTACTAAAAAGAGGTTGCATTTTTTCGATTACATATTGCACCATTGCTTTTCCTTCGATGAGCATTAGTCCCTTATCTTCACCCATTCTTGCGCTGTTTCCGCCTGCTAGAATATATCCATTTGTATTTTTTATTTCGGCTTCCATAATTTAAGTAATAATTAGTTTTATGGAAGCAATAAACAAAACAATGGCCAATAATTTGTTTAGAAATTCACTTTTAAATTTATTGGCTCCTAAATAGGAACCCATAATTCCACCTAATAATGCAAGGAGTATCATCCAGCTCATTTCGGATTTAAATTCAAGACCTTGGGCAAAAAGACCTGCTAATCCAGCTAATGAATTTACAAAAATAAATAATGCAGAAACCGCGGCTGTTTTTTTTATCTTAGCCCAATGCAGCAATAAAATGAGTGGGCTTAAAATAATGCCTCCGCCTATTCCTATCATTCCTGAAAAAAAGCCAATGACTGCACCAATTATTAGGGCTAGGAAAATATTTTGTTTTACTTCAATGGTTGTCATTTTAATTTTAAATCCTAATAAATTAAGTACCGAAAAGAGTAAAAGTATGGCGAGTATTTTTTTATATAAACCGCCATCAATAGCAATCATCCCGCCAATAAATGCCGCAGGAAAAGAAGTAATAGCAAAAGGCCAGAACAAATTCCATTTAAAATGTCCTCCTCTATAATATTGAATAAAAGCTATTAAAGAAACAAAAACATTGAGCAATAAAGCTGTTGGACGCATGGTTTCGGGAGCAAAAGAAAAGAATGCCATCAATGCCAAATACCCGCTAGCACCACCGTGGCCAACTGATGCATACAAAAATGCAACTAGCACTAACAATACATAAAATATTATTATTGAATCCATTGCTTATTAAATAATCATACTACAATTTACTAAGTCTCCTTTTTTAAAAATTTCCTTATTTTCTTCCAATTCCACCAAGCAATCTGCTACTGCAAAAGAATTGAGCTTGTAGCTTTCTTGATTGTCTAACAAAACTACTGCATTTTCATGTGTTTTTCCTTTAAGAAAATGGGTAAGTCCTGCTTTTTTATTAAAATCAAAAGCCAATGGAAGTTGCATTTTATTGAAATATTTTTTTTGAGTAAAGTTGCTGATAGCCAGTACAACATATTCATAAAAACAACTCATTGCTGCAGCAGGATTACCCGGCAAGGCAAATATGAGTGTGTGGTCTTTTTTTCCAAAATAAAATGGTTTTCCGGGTTTCTGTTTTATTGTATGAAATATTTTTTGCACCCCACATTTTTCTAATGAAGCGGGGACTAAATCATAATCGCCTACTGATACTCCACCAGTTAGAATTAGAATATTGGAACTTAATTGATTGGATATAGCCCTTTCTATTTCAACTTCGGTATCATCAACCACCTCAACAGAAACTGGGAAAATATCTAATTGGTGTAATGCTGCTATCAAACCAATAGAATTGGATTCAAATATCTTTCCTTTGGTAATATTACTATCTGCTTTTATGAGTTCTTTACCGGTTACAATAATACTAATTGTTGGTTTTGAATATACTTTAACCTCATTGATACCAATTCCTGCTAAAAAAGAAATGGCAACAGGTGTCAGCAACTGTCCTGTCTGCAAAGCGATGTCTCCTTTTTTAGTTTGGGACCCTTTCTCACGAACATTTGTTCCTCTTACAAGAAAAGCATCTTGAACTTGAATAGTATTGCCGTTTTTAATAATTTTTTCCTGCATAACAACCGTATCAGCTCCAGGCGGTGTAGGAGCTCCTGTATAAATACGAACGGTTTCGTTTGACAATATTGGACTATCGGAATAAGTGCCTGTTTGGATTTCACCAATTACAGTTAAATTGCTTTTTTTATCCCATTTTTCATAAGAAAAAGCATAACCATCCATAGCAGATTGATCAAAAGGAGGCGTATCAATTACCGCGTAAATAGGTGCTGCCAAAATGCTTCCATTGGCTTCTAACAATGTGGAAGTTTTTACTTTTAATGCAGCGCAGTTTTCATTGATTAGTTGTTTTGCCTCTGTAACATTTATCATTTTAATGCTTATTTTCTATATACCAAAAGAACTATCCTCCTATGTTTATCATACTTCTATTGACAATTTTTGTGGCGTCTATCTTTTTATAATCTCCTTCAAACTGCCCTCCCAATGATTCCGCTTTAGTCGCCAAACATTGTTGGATGAGCGGAACAATATCTTCTGAATTTCTTAATGCTGTTAAAATATCTGCTTCCCCTTTTGAAAACAAACAATTTTTCATTTTGCCATCTGCTGTCAATCGCATTCGGTTACAGTTACTGCAAAAAGGAGCACTCATTGTACTAATAACTGCAAAAGTACCTTTGTAATCAAGGGGCTTGAATTTTTTTGCCGTTTCGTTTAGCGTATCTTTCATTCTGATGAAACTATATTTAGATGCTGCCACATCTAAAATCTCTTGATAAGTAAATACTTTTTGTGTGTGCCATTGGTTTCCTTTAAAAGGCATAAACTCTATAAATCTCACATGAACGGGTTGGTTTTTTGTCCATTCAATAAAATCAAGAATTTCATCATCATTAACACCACGCATTATAACCGTATTTATTTTTACGTGAAATTCTTGGTCAATAAGTTGCTGTATGTTGCTCCATACTTTTTCAAAAACATTGCGTTTAGTTATACTGAAAAATTTATCATTGTCAAGTGTGTCAAGGCTTACATTTATAGATTTTATCCCAGCTTTTTTAAAAATAGGAATAAATTCATTTGTTCTTAATCCGTTTGTTGTTAAAGTAAGTTCGATAGGATATTTTGAAAGTGCTAATAGGATTTTTTCGGCATCTTTCCTCACCAAAGGTTCTCCTCCTGTAAGCCGTATTTTTTTGACCCCCATTTTCACAAATTCGCGAGCAATAGTATCTATTTCCTCAACCGACATCAAATTGGAGGAAGGCATAAAAGAAGCATTTTCATCTGGAATGCAATACTGACATCTGAAATTGCAAACATCCGTGAGCGAAATACGAAGGTAATCGTGTACCCGTCCAAAATTATCTTTTAGCATAATCTTTTTTTTCTGATTTTAATCTTCATTGGATTATGAACTTTTATAAATTTACTTATTCCATGGTCCAAACCTTTCATCAGTTCATGGATTATTTTGTTGTTAAATAGTTCTAATTGAAAATAAATGTTTTATTTTTTTTTTTAAATTTGATTTACAATCGTCCTTTAAGCGAGCTAAACACCCATGCATTAGCTAAAAAACCTAAGCCCGTTGCTGCAAAACCCCAACCTGCGGTTTCATCATAGCGGAAAGCACCTAAAGCAATTAGCAATAACCCCATGATAATCATTAGTAAAACGGCCCATCCTAAAACAGTATTTTTATTCATTCCCATATTTTGTGTTATTAAATTTTAATCCCAATTCTCAATTTTGAAAACGGGGAAACAAATGTCGTGAATTTAAATTAAGTGAAAATGATTAATTAAAAATTCCCACCAACATTTCTTTAAATAAATCATGACTTGGTAATGCATTGGCACCAACTCCTTTACTCTTCACATCAATAGAACGCATAGTCGTAACTATTTGGCTTACTTTTTTCATTGGGTAATTTTTCAGAGCAAGATCGTAATCTTTTAAAAAATAGGGATTCACACCCAAAACAGACGCCACATTCTTGGGGTTTTTATCTTTTAAACCGTGGTATTTTAAAAGTTTGACAAAAAAACCAAAAACCGTGCTTGTTGTAACTATTATTGGGTTTGCCTTTTCGTTTTCTGAAAAATATTGAACAATTTGGTAGGCTTTTAATTGGTTTTTAGAACCTAAAGCATTTAGTAATTCGAAGTTATTAAAGTCTTTACTAAAACCAATATTCTCTTCTATATGTTTGGCAGCAATTGCACTTCCTTTGGGTAAAATAATCTGCAATTTTTCAAGTTCATTATTAATTTTACTCAGATCATTTCCTAGAAACTCTACCAACATTGCGTTGGCTTTAGGTTCTATAGTATATCCTTTTCCTTGTAAAACACGAGTTATCCATTGCCCAACTTGATTCTCGTATAATTTTTTACTTTCAAAAACAACCCCGATTTTATCTATTAATTTCACTAATTTCTTGCGCTTGTCAAGTGTTTTGTATTTATAACAAATTACCAAAACAGTTGATAACATTGGATTTGAAACATATTTTTCTAAATCATCAATGGTCTTGGCTAAATCTTGCGCTTCTTTCACAATCACCACTTGACGTTCGGCCATCATTGGATAACGCATAGCCGTTGAAGCGATATCTTCAATGGCTACATCTCGACCGTATAAAACGGTTTGATTAAATGCTTTTTCATCTTGAGTTAAAATAGTATCTTCAATATATTCCGATAATTTATCAATATAATAGGGTTCTTCCCCCATCAAAAAATAAATAGGCTTTATGTTTCCTGATTTTATATCGTTTATTATTTTTAGTATTTCGTCCATTATTATTTTGAAATTTACGAATTTTCAATTTTTCAATTTATATTTGCTTCATGCAACAACTCAATTTTCCAACTTATTCCTTTCGCTTCAAAAATAGTGAAAATAAAGTGGCAATCTTTGATGAAATCAGGAAAAAATTTATCATCCTCACACCCGAAGAATGGGTACGTCAGAATACCATTCAATTCCTATTGCAACATAAAAAATACCCGAAATCCTACCTCAACGTTGAGAAATTAATAAAAATAAATGACTTAAGTAAACGTTACGACATCATTGTTTTTCAACCTAATGGAGCAATATTTCTTTTAATTGAATGTAAAGCACCGGAAGTTCCTGTCACACAAAATACTTTTGACCAAATTGCTCGATATAATCTTACTCTAAAGGCTGAATACCTTATGGTAACCAATGGACTTAATCATTACTTTTGTCAAATGGATTTTGAAAAAGAGAAATATATTTTTCTAGATGAACTCCCTGAATTTAGTAAATAGATGATGGATAAAAAAATTGCAGTTGTAATATTAAATTGGAATGGAGCAAAATTGTTAGAACAATTTTTGCCTTCCGTTGTGGCATATTCAAATGATGCCTCTATATATCTTGTAGATAATGCCTCTACCGATAATTCCATTAATGTAATTCAATCCAAATTTCCAACGGTAAAAATTATTCAAAATACCAATAATTTTGGTTTTGCCAAAGGTTATAATGAAGCATTACAACAAGTTGAAGAAGAATATTATGCCTTAATAAATTCAGATATTGAAGTTACTCAAAATTGGCTTACTCCTATCCTATCCATCTTTGAAAAAGAACCCAACACTGGCATTATTCAACCCAAAATTTTAGATTACAAGAACAAGGATTATTTTGAATATGCTGGAGCAGCTGGCGGTTTTATTGATAAATATGGTTATCCCTATTGTCGCGGACGACTTTTTGAAACCCTAGAAAAAGACAATAATCAATATAATGATGCATGTGACATATTTTGGGCTTCAGGTGCCTGTTTCTTCATTAGAAAAGAAATTTACAGAAAACTCGACGGCTTTGATGATGATTTTTTTGCCCATCAAGAAGAAGTTGATTTATGTTGGCGAGCGTTTAATTTGGGTTACAAAGCAAAATACACTTCGAAATCTACCGTGTTTCATGTTGGTGGCGCTACCTTAAACGAAAGTAATCCAAAAAAGACTTTCTTGAACTTCAGAAACTCCTTATTGATGCTTGTAAAGAATTTACCCAAGAATAAACTTTTCCAAATCCTATTCATAAGACTCCTGTTGGATGGTATTGCGGGAATTCATTTTATTTTTCAAGGGAAATTTAAACATTGCTTTGCCATTGTAAAAGCACATTTTTATTTTTACCATTTGATTTCTAGAAACTTAAAGAAAAGAAGCGATTTCCAATCTAATAAATACTATAAAGCAGATAGTATTGTGCTTCAATATTATGTTAAGAACGGCAAGGTATTTGAAAACGGAAATTAACAATAGTTTATGTACATATAAGACTATTAGTAACTAAAATAATTTGTAATTTTGTCAAAAATTTAATCATTTATCCATGAAAAAAGTATTTTTAACCCTTGCAATCGTTACCTTAACATTAACATCTTGTGGTACTAAGAAAAAAATTGCTGCATTAGAAGCACAAAATAAAGAATGTCAGGACTTATTAAACTCAACAACCGTTAAGTTAAATTTATGTTTATCCGAAAAAGACGCACTATTAAAGCAAACTGACTATTTAAAACAAAATAATTCAGATTTAATAAACAGCTCTAAGGAAATGACTATTTTATCTACTAAAGGAGCTCAAAACATTGAGAAAGCATTAGAAACCATCAAAGAAAAAGATTTGAAAATTACAAGAATGCAAGACGCGTTGACTAAAAAAGATAGCGTTACTTTAGCATTAGTAACTTCATTAAAAAGTTCGGTTGGAATTTCGGATCCAGATATTGAAATCAATGTGGAAAAAGGGGTTGTATTTATTTCAATTGCCGACAAATTATTATTTAAAAGTGGTAGTTATGTGGTGAGCGAAAGAGCGAAAGAAGTTTTAGGAAAAGTTGCGAAAGTAATCAATAGCCGACCAACATTTGAATGTATGGTGGAAGGTCACACAGACAATGTTCCGTTCACTGGAAATGCTGTTTTATTAGACAACTGGGATTTGAGCGTGAAACGTTCTACCGCAATTGTTAGAGTTTTAACAAAAGATTTAGGGGTAAAACCATCCCAATTAATTGCAGCTGGACGAAGCGAATTTATCCCGTTAGTGGATAATAATTCTGCAGATAACAGAGCAAAAAATAGAAGAACACGCATTGTGGTTTTACCAAAAATTGACGAGTTCTATGAAATGATTGAGAAAGAAATGAAAGGTCAGAAGAAATAGTGTTCTGTAATTATTGATTATAAAATAAAAAACGTTCCAAGAAATCGGGACGTTTTTTTTATGCATTACTATCTATTTTCTAAAATATATCTATATCCCCTTTTCCTTCACGAACAATAACAGGCTCATATCCTGATAAGTCAATAATAGTGGAACCCACATTATCGCCATAACCACCATCAATAACCAAATCGACTAGGTTTTGCCATTTCTCGAAAATCAATTCCGGATCGGTGGAATATTCCAATACGGCATCTTCATCATGTATGGATGTAGAAACAATTGGGTTTCCCAGCATTCTTACAATCTCTAAAGCAATATTGTTATCGGGTACACGAATACCAACGGTTTTCTTTTTTCGAAACTCGCGTGGCAAATCATTATTACCAGGCAAGATGAACGTATAAGGTCCAGGCAGAGCGCGTTTTAATATTTTGAAGGTTGCAGTGTCAATTTGCTTTACGTAATCGGAAATGTTGCTCAAATCGCTACACACAAAAGAGAAATTGGCTTTCTCTAGCTTGATGCCTTTTATCTTGGCAATGCGTTCCAAAGCCTTGGTATTGGTAATATCACAACCCAAACCATAAACTGTATCGGTTGGATAAATAACCAAACCGCCATTACGCAAAACATCCACTACCTTTTTGATAGCCGCTTCGTTGGGTTTGTCTTCGTAAATTTTTATGAATTCTGACATTTTTTAGAATATAGATGAAAGAGTAAAGATGAAAGACTCTATTATTATAATTTGATATTTATATCTCAAAGCAAAGTCTTTTTTCTTTGCTCTTTATTCTTTGTTCTTAGCCAATGATATCCAACTTCGCAAATCGCAATAACAATTTCTTTATACCTCCTACTTCAAATCGTATCTCGGCCTTTTTATCGGCACCAATTCCTTCGAGGTTTAGCACTTCTCCTTTTCCAAAACGTTCGTGCATCACCACATTGCCAACCGTGAGTTTACTGTCAAATAAATTGGCATTGGATGGTGCATTCCCAACAGGTTTTAATTTACGGATATTTACCGAAGAAACAGGTTCATCTGAAAAACCTTTTGGAGGTATTCCGGCAATAGGTTTTGCCAAACGCAGTTTCGACTTATCAATATCTCCAAAAATATCCAAATCCATCATGGGTTTATACCGATAGTTTCCATTATCTGTTCCATTAATATATTCCAAATATTCGGGGTTAATTTCTTCAATAAATCGGGATGGATCACTATCTGTTAATTTTCCCCAACGATACCGCGATTGGGCATAGGATAAATAAGCCTGGTGTTCGGCACGTGTTAAAGCTACATAAAACAAGCGGCGTTCTTCTTCCAATTCACTTCGCGTATTCAAACTCATGGCGCTTGGAAACAAATCTTCCTCCAAACCAACAATAAATACATACGGAAATTCCAAACCTTTCGCCAAATGGATTGTCATCAAAGCTACTCTGTCTTCGTCGCTGGTGTCTTTATCCAAATCGGTAGCCAAGGCCACATCTTCCATAAATTCCGCCAACGAACCACGAGCGCCATCAATTTCCTTTTGTCCTTCGGTGAAATCTTTGATACCGTTTAATAATTCTTCTATGTTTTCTATTCGGGCAATGCCTTCGGGTGTTCCGTCTTTTTTGAGTTCCTGTACCAACCCTGTTTTTTTGGTCACATGATCGGTCAAATAAAAAGCATCCTGGTTTTCATTAATGACTTGAAAACTTCGAATCATCGTCACAAAATCTTCCAGTTTTTGTTTGGTCCCCGAATTTAATTTCAAATCAATCTTATCGATGTTTTGCATCACTTCAAAAACCGAACGTTTGTAATGATTGGCAGCAACCGTTAATTTTTCCACAGTAGTATCCCCAATGCCTCGTGCCGGATAATTGATTACACGAATTAAGGCTTCTTCATCTTTTGGATTAATCACCAATCGCAAATAGCACAACACATCTTTAATCTCTTTGCGCTGATAAAATGACAAACCACCATAAATTCGATACGGAATATCGCGCTTGCGCAACGCATCTTCCATCGCACGGGATTGCGCATTGGTGCGATATAAAATAGCAAACTGTCCGTTCAGCATTTGATGCTGCATTTTTTGTTCCCAAATGGTGCTTGCCACAAATCGCCCTTCTTCACTATCAGTAATGCTGCGGTTGACTTTTATCTTGGAACCAAAATCATTGGCGGTCCAAACCACTTTGTCGAGTTTGGTTTTGTTCTTATCAATAATCGAATTGGCAGCTTCTACAATATTCTTGGTGGAGCGATAATTCTGTTCCAATCGGTAGGTTTGCACATTTTCATAATCCTTTTGGAAGTTCAGAATATTGTTGATATTGGCACCACGAAAAGCATAAATACTTTGCGCATCATCGCCCACCACACAAATATTTTGAAACTTATCGGATAAAGCTCTTACTATCAAATACTGCGAATGATTGGTATCTTGGTACTCATCTACGAGTATGTATCTAAAACGATTTTGGTATTTTGCCAACACATCGGGAAAACGGTTTAAGAGTTCGTTGGTTTTCAACAGCAAATCGTCAAAATCCATCGCGCCCGCTTTAAAACAACGGTCTACATAATTTTGATAAATCTCTCCCAAACGCGGCTTCTTACTCATGGCATCTGCTTCCTGCAGTTCGGGATTGTTGAAATAAGCTTTTACGGTAATCAAACTATTTTTATAAGACGAAATCCGACTTAAAACCTGTTTGGGTTTGTAGATATCTCTATCCAACTGCATTTCTTTGATAATCGCCGAAATCAATCGAACACTATCCTGCGTATCATAAATGGTAAAATTGGATGGATAACCAAGTTTATCGGCTTCACTTCTTAGAATTCTGGCGAAGACCGAGTGAAACGTTCCCATCCAAAGATTTTTGGCTTCCGCCGAACCCACAATATCCGAGATACGCTTTTTCATTTCACGTGCCGCTTTGTTGGTAAAGGTCAGTGCCAAAATGCTAAAAGCATCCACGCCCAAACTCATCAGATACGCAATACGAATAGTTAAAACACGCGTCTTTCCAGAACCCGCACCCGCAATGATAATCATAGGTCCGTCTTTCTGTAAAACAGGTTCTTGTTGCGCTGCGTTAAGTTGGCTAATGTGTTTTTGCATTATCAATTTTATAAGACCCCAAATTTAATGTTAGTTGACATCAATTACAAGTTACATTTTAGCAATATTCTATTATATTTGTCAACAATTTTAAAACACAAAAAATGAATAACGATAAAATCCTCGAATTGTTATTTTACACCTTGCCAGCTTTGATTACGGGCGGTGTGGCTTATTATTTATTCAACGCTTATTTTACCGACCAACAAAACACCCGACGCTGGTTGGTTCAAAAAGAAAACCAAAAACTGGGTTTGCCCTTGCGTTTACAGGCTTATGAAAGATTAGCTTTGTTTTTGGAACGCATTAATCCCAACAAATTATTGCTTCGTATTGCGCCATTGAGTGACGATAAATATGCCTATGAGAGTTTACTGATTCATCATATTGACCAGGAATTCGAACACAATTTGGCACAGCAAATTTATATTTCTGATGCATGTTGGACGATTATCCTCACCGCCAAAAACACCATCATTCAAAACATTAGAAAAACCACGATGAATGAAAGTGTCGCCGATGCACACAAACTAAGAGAAACCATTCTCAACGATTTGTATGATAGCGAATCCGCAACTACAGTAGCTTTGAGTTATTTGAAAAATGAAGTAACTAGTTTTTTATAAAACAGCATCACTCTTGTTTTTGGCATATTCATATCCTTGACGCCACCATTGCTTCATTTTTTCTTTATTGAATATCAAGGCATTGGTTGTTAATTCGCTTGGCGTATAATACATATTTAATTTGATGTTTTTACCCTTTGCTGCTAACGTACCTATAGCAATATCGTGCTTTTCAACTTGGTTTAAAAGCGTTTGAAACAAATCAACCATCAATGAAAAAGGATTTCTTCCGATAATTCTCGGTGTAAGTTGATTTTCTGTTTCCAAAATCACGACATCAATTTCTGTCGCCCCCCGATTGATGGCTTCTCTAATAGGCACCAAACTCGAAAAACCACCATCGCCATAGTCACAGCGGTTTTTGGTGACCAAACTCATAAACGGAATATAATTGCAGGAAATCCAAATCCAATCGCAAAACGCATTGTATTCAAAATCATTTATCGACTTGTATTCCACTTCATTTTTGGAGATATTGGTGACCGTAACCACAATCTCGGTCTTGGAAGCTTTAAGCTGATTGAACTCCGAGAGTGTGAAGTTCTTTTTGATATATTTTCGCAATTGCTGGCTTTCGCCAAAAGTTCTTCTGCCTTTCAAAAATTGCCAAACTACATTGAAATGATTGATGGAAACCTCATCAATCCCATTTTTGTTTTTTACAAAAAAAGGATTGACATCAAAAATTTTGGACATATCGACATTGGTGTAAATATCAAATATTTTGGAAACATTCCCCAAAGCCAGATGGGGAATTAACAAACTCCCTGTGGAAGTTCCTATAAGCAAATCATACTTATGCAAACGATCTTGCAATAAATACTGCGCCACACCGCCCGCAAAAGCGCCTTTACTTCCTCCTCCTGATATTACTAATGCTCTCATTCGGCTAACAATTTTTGTAATTGAATTTTTTCGTTCTCTGGAAGTTGGGGAATCATCGTTTGAAAGATGTTTTTATAATCCCCTATTTTTAACAACTCCCGAATGTACTCTTTAGCAAATTTATTGAATTGCCATTTAAAATGTGTCGTGGCATTGACTAAATTTTTTAAGACCTGAATATCAATTGGCTGCTTTGCTTGGACGGCAGCACCAATAGCACTTTGTCGTACAGAGCTTTCATATTTAGTAGAAGTATAATTAACTAGTTCGTTAAAACATTCTTCTTTTTGCTTTCCATCATAATCTTTTGCTATTTGAGTTAAAAGCAAAACCGTAGTCCGCAATCCCAAATCATTATTTCCTTTCCAATCTTTAGCTTTTACCAAATAGTCCATTTGACTTTCAGGAAAACTATTGAATAATTTTATCAACGCAATTTCTTTGGTATCATAAGACTTATCATCGAGTAAGGTTTCATATTCCGATTTAAATTCCAATGGAATTTCATCTGTAAACTCAGCTATCGCTTGACGCACTTTGATGTTATTAGTTTGTAATGCCAATGTTACTATTTCCTTTTTATCCTCAAAAGGAACTTCTTTCAGTTGATACAAAATCTCTGTTTTTACTGGAAAATAAGCTTCGGATTGCATAATGGATTGGAATTCCGATAAGCGTTCCTGCAGAGGAATATCGCGCATCTTTTGCACTTTTACCAGTTGCTGAATAAATTTATTTTTATTTAATAAAACACTGACTTCTTGTGAATTAAACTTATAATTCTCAAGCCATTGTTTACTAAAATTGGTTGTGTCAAAATTGGACACCTTTCTAATTTCTTCCAGAAAATTATCGGTTTCTACATTTTGAAAAGCATACTTTTTCAAATAATTCTTAACCGCTTTATGAAAAGCTCTTGAACCAATACTTTCCCGAATCACATGCAATGCCCATGCTCCTTTTTGGTAAAACGATAGTGAGCTCGCCTTTTCATTCATCACAGGAATCGTGTCATTCTTTGCCGCATTCTTCAATTGCAACGACGATTTGTACAATTGGTAATAGAAATAATCCTCTCCAAAAATTTCCTTCTCGGCCAACAAAGCATAATACGTAGCAAAACCTTCCTGCAGCCAATGATGCTTCCCTGATTTTGCCGTTACCAAATCGCCAAACCACTGGTGAGCCAGCTCGTGGGCATTCACATTGATATAATTCCTATCATTAAAACCCATTTCATCCACCACATAATCTTGGGCGAAAATTGTGGAGGAAGTGTTTTCCATTCCGGCATAAAGAAAATCCTCTACAGGAATTTGTTTGTAAATTTTCCAAGGATACTTTACTCCTATTTCCTTTTCCATAAAATCAAAGATTTGTTTGGAATGTCGATAAGTAGGTTCAAATTTATCCGTGTCTTTCGGCTGAATAAACAATTGCAAAGGAATCCCCGATTTGGAGGCGACAACTTTATTTCTAAAATCACCAATAACAATCGCTAGTAAATAGGAACTCATGGGTTTGTTCATGCTGTATTCCCAAATTTTTTGATCTTTATTGGGGAACACTTCTTTCAAAACCCCGTTTGACAACACATTAAATCTTTTATCAAAAGTGATATTCAAATTAAAAACCACTTTCTCATTCACATCATCAAAACTTGGAAACCAATGACTGGTGTATTTCCCTTGTCCTTGTGTCCAAACTTGCTGATTGTTGACCACTTTATTTTTAAAATCGCCAGTGAAATACAAGGTTTGTTTTGGTGTTGCTTCATAAGTAAAAGTTAGGGTGTATTTTCCTTTTTTAAAGGTTCCAAGCAATACCAATTTTTTCCCAGAATTGAGATACATTGCCTCTTTCCCATTCATTTCAACACCATTGAACGACATGTTTTGTGCGTCAACTTTAATACTATCAATATCCTGTTTTACTTCCAAAACATAACGAACTGAACCAAAAACCTTACGCTCAATGGGATTAATAGTTATGTTTCCCGTCGCTGTTTTGAAATCCACTTTTTGGGTTTGCTGGGCGAAGGATAAAAAAGAAAGGAGAAGGAAAACTAAATAGCGCATAATTGTTTCACAGAGTTTACTGCGTCTGTTCGTCCTTTGGACTCGAGTCACAGAGAAAAACAAAGATACACAGAGTTTTTATAAATTTAGATTAAAAACCTATCTTCGCTAAAACTTAAAAATCATTCGTGAATTAACTTTGTTGAATCTTCGATTTCGTGGCTCAAATTATGAACAATCTTCTCCAAACTCCCATAGAATACCTCAAAGGCGTTGGCCCTCAACGTGGTGAGTTGTTGCGCAAGGAAGTTGGCATTCATAAATATGAAGACTTAGTCAATTTCTTTCCCAATCGGTATATAGACCGAACACGTTATTACAAAATAAACGAATTGCAAAACACCGTTGCCGAAGTTCAAATCATTGGCAAAATCATCAATATCAAAACCGTGGAATTTGGAAAAGGAAAGAAACGTTTGGTTGCCACTTTTGTTGATGATACAGGCCAAATGGAACTCAACTGGTTTCAAGGCCACAAATGGATTAGAGAAAGCTTAAAACTCAACGAAGTTATAGTTGTTTTTGGGAAGTGTACCGCTTTCAATAACACCTTTAGTCTATCACATCCCGAAATAGAATTGCTTGCCGAACACGAACAAAGTCTACGTTCTTCCATGCAACCCGTTTATCCATCAACCGAAACCTTGGCAAATCGTGGGATTACCAATAGAGTTGTCAATAAAATGATGCAACAATTGTTTCTGGAAACGCAGGCAAAATTTTCGGAAACGCTTCCGGATTAACTTGTAAATGAATTAAAATTGATTCCTAAAAACGCCGCATTATTCAACATCCATTTTCCAAAAAGCGCGGAGTTATTAGCCAAAGCGCAATTCCGATTAAAGTTTGAAGAGTTGTTTTTCATTCAATTACAATTAATCACCAAAAACCTAATTCGGAAACACAAAATAAAAGGACACCCGTTTACCATTGTGGGAAATCATTTTAATGATTTCTATCAAAATCATTTGCCTTTTGAATTAACCAATGCACAGAAAAAAGTGTTGAAAGAGATTCGAAATGATATGGGAACTACCGCTCAAATGAACCGGCTTTTGCAAGGCGATGTGGGTTCAGGAAAAACAATTGTTGCCTTAATGGCGATGCTCATTGCATTGGATAACGGTTTTCAAAGTTGCTTAATGGCGCCCACAGAAATCTTAGCCAACCAACATTTTAATGGTTTAACAGATTTGGCTAAAGATTTAAAAATCAACATAAAAATTCTAACGGGTTCAACCAAGACTTCACAAAGAAAAATCATTCATGAAGAACTTGAAAACGGAACCTTAGATATCATTATTGGAACACACGCTTTGTTGGAAGATAAAGTACAATTTAAAAATTTAGGCTTAGCCATAATCGATGAACAGCATCGGTTTGGCGTAGAACAACGTTCCAAATTGTGGAAGAAAAACGATATTCCACCACATGTTTTAGTCATGACTGCCACTCCTATCCCGAGAACTTTAGCGATGAGTTTGTATGGCGATTTAGATATTTCCGTTATTGACGAATTGCCTCCGGGAAGAAAGCCTATTCAAACCGTTCATCGTTTTGACAGCAATAGATTAAAGGTTTGGAAATTCATACGGGATGAAATTGCTTTAGGAAGACAAATTTATATTGTGTATCCTTTAATTCAAGAAAGTGAGAAAATGGATTTCAAAGACTTAATGGATGGTTATGAAAGTATTTCCAGAGATTTTCCTTTGCCTCAATACCGCATTTCTATTCTTCATGGCAAAATGAAACCCGCCGATAAAGATGCTGAAATGAAACGCTTTGCCGAAGGTAAAACCAACATTATGGTAGCCACAACGGTTATCGAAGTTGGCGTGAATATTCCCAATGCCAGCGTGATGATTATTGAAAGTGCGGAACGTTTCGGATTATCACAACTACACCAATTGCGCGGTCGTGTGGGTCGTGGTGCAGATCAGAGTTATTGTATTTTGATGACTTCCTATAAATTATCCAGCGATAGCAAAACCCGAATGGAAACGATGGTGAGCACCAACGATGGATTTGAAATTGCCGAAGTGGATTTAAAACTTCGGGGTCCAGGAGATTTAATGGGAAAACAACAAAGTGGTGTGCTCAATCTTCAAATAGCCGATTTGGTTCGGGACAAAGACATTTTGCTTTTGGCTCGAAATTATGCTATACAATTACTCAAAGAGGACGCTCCAATGGAAAAGCCTGAGCATCAAAACATGAGAGCCGTCTTTATTGAAATGACAAAAAGAAGAATATCTGGAATTATATTAGTTAATAAAATTTGGAACTATATGTGTTAAATAAAAACCAAGTGTAACTCCCATTTCGTTGGTTAAGAGTAGCTTTGTAATTGCTAAATGAACACTATTATTATGAAAATAAAATACCTTGTCATAACCATTCTAATCATTGCCCTTGGCGGCATGATTGCCTACAGAATCACCAAAAACAAAACCGAAAGCGAAAAAAACAACGACAAAACGGATAAAAAACCACCTATCACGGTTAGTGGTATTGTGATAAAACCACAGGGTTTTTCCAATATCATCTCACTTTCCGGTTCCATTGAAGCCAACGAGCAAATTGAAATTCACAGCGAAGTTTCCGGACTTGTGGAAAACATTTCCTTTACCGAAGGAAGTCAGGTAAGTAAAGGGCAAGTCTTACTTAAAGTCAACGATATTGAACTCAGAGCCCAATTAGCACAAGCAAAAACCAAAGAAATTTTAGCTTCCGAAAACGAAAGAAGAGCCAAACTTTTATTGCAAAAAGAAGCTATCAGTCAGGAAGAATACGACATCGCCAGCGCTGACTATAGAACTACAAAATCCCAAACGCAATTGATTCAGGCACAAATTGGGAAAACAAGTATTAGAGCACCCTTCTCAGGAAAAATTGGATTGCGGAATATTTCTCCTGGAACTTATGTAACACCAACGACTATGATTGCTAATCTAGTTAACACCAATCCGCTGAAAATTACGTTTTCCATTCCCGAAAAATATGCTTCTGAAATTGCAAAAGGATCTCAAATTACTTTCACGGTTCCTAATATGACCGAAAAATTCTCCGCGAAAATTTATGCTTTAGAACCTGGAATTGAATTGACAACCCGAACTTTAAAAATAAGAGCCTTGACCGAAAACGCTAAAGGCAAATTATTGCCAGGAACGTTTGCTAATATTGAATTAGCGTTGCGAAATATAAAAGACGCTATCATTATTCCAACAGAAGCAATTATTCCAATTCAAGACGGAAAAAAAGTATTTATTGCCAACAATGGTAAAGCCAAAGAAATAAAAGTAGAAACACTTACCCGAACTGATAAAGACGTTGTAATTACCTCTGGATTAAAAGCAGGAGATACTGTTTTAACATCTGGGGTCATGTCACTAAAAGAGGAAGCCGACATTAAAGTAAAAATTAAATGAGTTTATCTACTTTAAGTATTAAAAGACCAGTTTTTACCATTGTAATCAATTTAACCATTATTCTTTTTGGTGTTATTGGATACAGCTATTTGGGCGTTCGTGAATTTCCTTCCATTGATCCCGCTCAAATTTCGGTACGAACCAATTATACAGGAGCGAATGCCGATATTATCGAATCGCAAATTACAGAACCTTTAGAAAAAGCAATTAATTCTATTGACGGAATCCGAAATATCACTTCCTCGAGTAATCAGGGTTCCAGTAACATTACCATCGAATTCAAACTCGAAAAAAATCTGGAAGAAGCTGCCAATGATGTTAGAGATAAAGTGTCGCAAGCGGTTAAAAGTTTACCACAGGATATTGATTCACCTCCAGTTGTTTCTAAAGCCGATGCCGATTCCGAACCGATAATATCAATGACTGTGCAAAGTGATACTAAAAACACTTTAGAATTGAGTGATTATGCCGAAAATGTTATTGCAGAACGTTTGCAAACCATTCCTGGCGTGAGTAGTGTTCAGGTTTGGGGACAAAAAAGGTATTCAATGCGTATATGGATTGATCCAATAAAATTGAATGCTTATGGTATTACTGTTGGTGAAGTCAGAACTGCTTTAGAAAAACAAAATGTAGAATTACCTTCCGGAAAATTAACGGGTGCCAATACAGAACTTACTGTAAAAACCATGGGGAATTTATCGGATGCCAATCAATTCAACAACATTATCATTTCAGATAATAATGGGAAAGTAATACGGTTAAGTGATGTAGGTCAAGCTGAATTGGGACCTGAAAATTATGAGACGCAATTGAAATCAGAAGGACAGGCAATGGTCGCATTGGCAATCATTCCACAACCAGGAACTAATTATTTGGACATTGCTTCTGAATTTTACAAACAATACGATACTTTCAAAAAAGATTTGCCAAAAGACATCAAACTCAATATAGCACTCGATAATACGCTTTTCATCAAAAAATCGGTTGTTGAAGTTGCAGAGACTCTACTGATATCGCTCATTTTGGTAATATTAATTATCTTTTTGTTTTTTAGAAATTGGGCGATAGCATTTCGTCCTTTAATTGACATTCCAGTTTCGTTAATCGCAACTTTTTTTATCATGTATTTGTGTGGTTTTTCAGTAAATGTTCTTACTCTTCTGGCTATTGTTTTAGCCACCGGATTAGTAGTTGACGATGGAATTGTGGTTACTGAAAATATCTTCAAAAAAGTAGAAGAAGGTATGACTCCGATAGAAGCTGCGATAAAAGGCTCTAATGAAATCTTCTTTGCCGTAATTTCTATCTCCATTACTTTGGCAGCCGTATTTTTACCAATTATCTTTTTAGAAGGTTTTGTCGGACGATTGTTCCGTGAATTTGGTGTTGTCATCGGAGCTGCCGTTTTGGTTTCTGCGTTTGTTTCTTTATCTCTTACACCTATGCTGAACGCGTATTTAATGAAAGGTGGTGAACAGAAAAGAACCAAATTCTATACTTTTACCGAACCTTATTTTGTGCGTTTGAATAAAGGATATGCCAATTCATTAGAACATTTTGTACAAAAGAAATGGTTGAGTTTTCCCATTGTAATTATTTGTATGGGATTAATTGTTTTGTTTTTTAGTATTCTTAAGAAAGAAACGGCACCTTATGATGACAGAAACTTAATTGTGGTGGGAGTTACCACTCCTGAAGGATCTACTTATGACTATACCGATGCGTTCATGCAAGATTTAACAAAATTGGTAAACGATTCCATTCCTGAGAAAAAAATCGCCTTAGTTATAACTGCTCCAGGGTTTTCATCTTCATCTGTTAATAGTGGAAGAATGCGATTGGCATTGAAAGACCCTGAAGATAGAGTACGTTCTCAAAAAGAAATTGCAGAGGCTTTTACCAAATGGACTAAAAAATATTCACAGGCAAAAGTTACCATTTCTGAGCAACCAACAATTGCCGTAAATAAGCGTGGTGGTTTGCCTATTCAGTATATTATTCAAGCTCCGAATTTTGAAAAACTACGTGAAAAAATTCCTTTATTCATGGAAGAAGCAAATCAGAATGAGACCTTTTCCAACGTGGATGTGAATCTGAAGTTCAACAAACCTGAAATCAATGTAACTATCGACAGAGAGAAAGCTGAAAGTCTCGGGATTTCAATTTTAGACGTGGCTCAAACATTGCAATTATCCTTGAGCGGACAACGTTTTGGATATTTCATGCGCAACGGAAAACAATACCAAGTCATTGGTCAGTTTAATAAAAAAGATCGTGATGAGCCGTTGGATTTGACTTCGATGTTTGTCAAAAATAATAAAGGCGAATTGATACAATTGGATAATGTGGTAAAAGTAGACGAACAAAGTAATCCTCCACAATTGTATCATAACAATAGATATATGTCGGCCACGGTTTCTGCCGGTTTGGCTCCCGGAAAAAGTATCAGCGACGGAATAGATGCTATGGATGAAATCAAAGCAAAAGTGCTCGATAGTAGTTTTACCACTGACTTAAGTGGAGAGTCGAGAGATTTTGTAGAAAGCAGCTCCAATACCATATTCGCATTTGGATTAGCATTAATACTTATATATTTAATTTTAGCCGCTCAATTTGAAAGTTTTGTTGACCCGTTTATTATCATTTTAACTGTGCCAATGGCAGTAGCTGGAGCATTGTTTTCTCTTTGGTTGTTTGGACAAACGTGGAATATCTTCAGCCAAATTGGAACGGTGATGCTTATTGGCTTGGTAACCAAGAATGGAATTTTGATTGTCGAATTTGCCAACCAATTGCGAGAAAAAGGGTTATCGAAATATGATGCTATTATTCAAGCGTCTGAAGCGCGACTACGCCCAATTTTAATGACCAGTTTGGCAATTGCTTTAGGGGCTTTGCCAATTGCTTTATCCCTTGGATCCGCATCCAACAGCAGAATTGGAATGGGAGTTGTGATTGTTGGGGGAACAATTTTCTCTTTAATTCTGACACTTTTTGTAATTCCATCGTTTTACTTAATGTGGTCGCGAGCCAAAAAGCACCGCCCCGAATTTGATAACATAGAAGCTTTGGAAAAAAATAGATTATGAAAATGAAATCTCTATATATTATTATTCTGTTGGTTTTTGTATCGAAAAGCAAAGCACAAGAACTATTAAAACTTGAAGATGCAGTAAAAATTGCATTGGAAAACAACTATGATATCAAACTGTCACGAAACAAACTGAAAATTGACGAACTCAACAACAGCATCGGGAATGCTGGAATGTTGCCCGCAGTAAATGCTACAATTACCAATTCGAATAGCATTTTAAATACAACGCAAACGCAGTCCGATGGCACCAAAAAAACTTTGGACGGTGCACGCAATATGAACTTATCCTATGGCGTTGGTTTAGATTGGACAATTTTTGACGGCATGAAAATGTTTGCAAAAAAAGAACAATTGAACATCCTTCAAAAACAAGGTAAAGCCGAATTGAAATTAGCCATCCTATCCAAAATCAGTGATGTTTATTTGACTTATTTCGATTTGGTGCAGCAACAGCAACAATTGACAGCATTGGACACGGCAATTGTTGTTTCACAGCAGCGCATTACTACTGCCGATAATCGTTTCTCAATTGGGAAAGCTTCCAAATTAGAAGTGTTGAATGCACAAGTGGATTTTAATACCGATAACAGTTTGCTATTGAAACAAAAGGAAATGATTAAAACCACTAAGATTAGACTCAACGAAATCTTAGCGCGTGATGTACAAACAGATTTTACAGTAAGCAACGCTATTTTGGTCGATGATAAATTAAATTTAGAAGAAATCAAATCATTGGCAGAAAAGCAAAATCCACAATTGCAGGCACAAATATTGGCCAAAAACAGTGCAGAACAGCAACTCAAGCAAGTCAAAGCCGGACGCTACCCAACAGTAAAAATCAATTCCGGTTATAATTTCACACACTCCGAAGCTTCTTTGGGTTTTGTAACGCAATCATCGGGAAGAGGCTTTGTGTATGGTTTTTCAGCAGCGGTTCCAATTTTTAATGGCAACCTTCAAAATCGGAATGAAAAAATAGCCAAGGTGCAAGTGGAGAATGCCAACATGACTTTAGAACAACAAAAAAGAAGTCTGGAAAGTCAAATAGGCTCCGCTTTTGAAAGCTACCAAACTAATTTGGAATTGACTAAAGTTGAAGCTAAAAATCTTCAAATTGCTGAACAGAATTTGGATATTACTTTATCCAAATTCAAAATCGGGACCATCACTCCTATTGAGTTCCGAACGGCACAACAAAATTCTCTGGATGCAAAAGTACGTTACAGCAATGCGTTGTATCTGACCAAAATTTATGAAATCATGCTCAAGGAATTAGCAGGAAATTTGAGTTTTTAGTGTATTTTTGAATTCAATTATACGATTCACAATGACATCCTACAACACCAAAGACTGGTTTACCTTTATTTTTTATGTGTTGGCGAGTTTGGAATTGATTGCCGAAGAAATTGAAGATCCTTTTGGAAGTGATGTGAATGATTTGCCTACTAAAAAGATAGCGGAAAACATCAAAAAGCACGTAGAAGAACTATTATAATTTCATTTCTTGATTATTGACAATAAAACTGTACTTTAGTATTGTTTATTATTTCATATGTCTATCAAAGCATTACTTCAGAAGCCTGCACTTACCCATGAAAAGTCGTTAAAAACTTTGGTGGAAAACCGCACCATTTTTTCACTAGATCATTGCGAACTGAACATTTTTGAAACCTATCAAAAATCTGATTTAGTTCCGTTGAAGTTTAATGATTTGGTAGTGACGAGCATGCTTCGGGGTAAAAAAATAATGCATCTTTTCGAAGAGCCCCAATTTGAATATTTACCTGGAGAAACAGTCATTGTTCCTGCAAATGTGGAAATGAAAATTGATTTTCCGGAAGCTTCCAAAGAGAATCCTACCCAATGTATCGCTTTAGCCATCGACAATAAAATCATCACCGACACTTTAGATTTCCTAAATGAAAAATACCCAAAAGAGGGTAAAAGCAATTTGTGGAAACTGGATCACGAGAATTATTTTTTTTATAATAATGTTGAATTGGCAGGCACCATCAACAAACTGATTAAAGAATGTATGGGTAATTCGATTACGAAAGATGCTATTGCCGATTTGACGCTACAGGAACTCATTATCCGGATTATTCAAACGCAAACATCGAAACGATATGAAGATGAAAAATTTATAGATAGCAATAGCCCAATAACTCCTTCGATAGAATATATTAAAAAGAACATTCGGGAAACTATTAATTTGAAAGAACTGAGTGATAAAGCCTGTATGAGTACCACTTCTTTCTACCGTTATTTTAAAAGAGAATTAGGCATGAGCCCGATTGAATATATCTTGAATGAAAAAATAAAATTTGCCAAAAAATTGCTGAGTAATCCAAATATTCATGTAAATGAAGTTTCCTATGCTACTGGATTTGAAGACTGTAACTACTTCATCCGATTGTTTAAAAAATACGAAGGCGTTACGCCAAAACAATACCAATTGATGAACTTCAATCCATAAAACGCAATTCTTCTAAATCATTAGCTTCTTCTTCGGTGTATAGTCTCGATTGTGTTAGAAAACGAAATCCTAACGGAATTTCCAATGAAAAACTAGACCCCATTCCGGGAACAACATCTATGGTTAACTGTGTATGTTTCCAATATTCAAACTGGTCTTTGCTCATCCAAAAATCGCAATTTTCTATAGAACCAAGACACACATCACTTTGTCCTACTTTAAAATCGCCCTTTTCAAAACACATCGGTTGCGAACCGTCACAACAACCGCCACTTTGATGAAACATCAGGCCACCATATTTTGCCTTTAATTGGTTGATTAAATCGATTCCTTTTTGGGTAACTAAAACTCGTTTTGTTTTCATACTATAAATATAAAAACCATCCGAAGAATTAAACCCTGCGGATGGTTGGATTACTATCGTTTAACCACTAAAAGAATCCCAATTTATTTTTGTCATAAGAAATCAACATGTTCTTTGTTTGACGGTAATGGTCAAGCATCATTTTATGATTTTCTCTACCAAAACCTGATTTTTTATAACCTCCAAATGGTGCATGTGCCGGATAGGCATGATAGCTGTTTACCCATACTCTACCGGCCTGAATCGCTCTTGGCACCTGATAAATTTCGTGTGCATCGCGTGTCCAAACTCCGGAACCTAATCCGTATAAGGTATCGTTGGCAATTTCAATAGCTTCTTCAACAGTTTTGAAAGTTGTTACACAAAGCACCGGTCCGAAAATTTCCTCTTGAAAAACTCTCATTTTATTATGTCCTTTAAAAATGGTGGGTTGAATATAATATCCTCCGGCTAATTCGCCATCCAATTGATTGATTTCTCCACCCACTAAAAGTTCGGCACCTTCTTCTTTTCCAATTTTTAAATAAGATTTTATTTTTTCATATTGGTCATTAGATGCTTGTGCTCCCATCATAACAGTTCCTTCTAAAGGATGTCCTATTTTTATAGCTTTTGTGCGTTCTATAATTCGTGGCATCAATTTATCGTATATGTCTTCCTGAATCAACAATCTTGAAGGGCAGGTACATATTTCTCCTTGATTCAAGGCAAACATAACCGCTCCTTCAATAGCTTTATCAAAGAAAGCATCGTCATGGTCGGCAACTGATGAAAAGAAAATATTTGGCGACTTCCCTCCTAATTCCATAGTAACTGGAATCAAGTTTTCTGACGCATATTGCATAATCAAACGACCTGTTGTCGTTTCACCCGTAAAAGAAACTTTTGCTACTCTATCCGATTGTGCTAAAGGTTTTCCGGCTTCTAAACCAAACCCGGTAACGATATTCAAAACTCCCGCAGGTAAAATATCCTGAATCAATTCCATTAAAACCATTATTGAGGTTGGTGTTTGTTCCGCTGGTTTTACTACACAACAATTTCCTGCTGCTAATGCTGGAGCTATTTTCCATGTTGCCATTAATAATGGAAAATTCCACGGAATAATTTGACCAACTACGCCTAATGGTTCGCTAAGGCAAATGCTAACTGTATTTTCATCATGCTCGGAAATGCTTCCCTCTTCGGCACGAATTACTCCTGCAAAATAACGGAAGTGATCAATCACCAAAGGTAAATCGGCAGCACGGGTTTCGCGGATTGCCTTACCATTATCGATAGTTTCTACTACGGCTAAATATTCTAAATTGGCTTCAATGGTGTCCGCTATTTTATTCAATAAATTACTTCGGTAAGCCACTGATGTTTTCCCCCAAGTTCTGAAGGCTTCGTGAGCGGCATCTAAAGCTAAGTTGATGTCTTCCTTAGTAGAACGGGCTGCTTGTGTAAATACTTTTCCATCTATTGGAGATATATTGTCGAAATATTCTCCTTTAACTGGCGGGACAAATTTTCCACCAATAAAATTATCATACTTCGCTTTGAATTCTGGTCTTTGGGCTAAATTACTCATATTTATATATTTTTGATTTATCCAAATGTACCTGCAATCTGATTCTTAAAATAGCACAATTCAAGCAATCTATAGCACATTTTTATTGATTTGGGATTTTTAACAGAATATAATTACGGTTACTTAAAAAATACCTATAAATAATCCGTAATATAATAATGGATAAGCTCCCAAAATTCGATGTTTTGACTTAAAATATATTTTAATCTAAAAACTACAATCAGTATATTTGCAACTTAAAATAGGTATACATGAAGATTTCATACAATTGGTTAAAACAATTCATTAAAATAGATTTAAAATCAGACGAAACTGCTGCCATCCTAACCGACTTAGGACTTGAAGTAGAAATAGTCGAAAAATACCAATCGGTGAAGGGTGGTTTAGAAGGTGTTGTAGTAGGACATGTTTTAAGTTGTGAAAAACATCCCGATGCCGATTCGCTAAAAGTAACCAAAGTAGATCTTGGTGATGGAACTATAGTGCAAATAGTTTGTGGTGCGAATAATGTTGCTGCCGGACAAAAAGTACCTGTAGCTACAATAGGAACAAAATTATATGATAAAGACGGAAACGAATTTGAGATAAAAAAAGCAAAAATTCGTGGACAGGAAAGTCACGGAATGATATGTGCCGAAGATGAATTAGGCTTGGGTGAAAGCCATGATGGCATTATGGTTTTAGACGAAAAATTAAAACCTGGAACGCCATGCGCCAAAGTATTCAACATAGAAAATGATGAAGTTTTTGAAATTGGTTTAACACCAAACCGTGCTGATGCTATGTCACATATGGGAGTTGCCAGAGATTTAAGAGCCAGCATGCTTCAAAAAAATAGCAATATCGAGTTTATCACACCATCCGTAAGTAATTTTAGAGTGGACAAAAGAACATTCAAAATTGATGTTGATGTAAAAGACACTAATTTATGCCCAAGATATTGTGGTGTCACCATTTCTGGAATTACAATAAAACCATCGCCAACATGGTTGCAAAACCGTTTGAAAGCTATTGGTATCAACCCAAAAAATAATATTGTTGATGCAACAAATTATGTTTTACATGAAATTGGTCAACCACTTCATGCTTTTGATGCTTCCAAAATTAATGGAAAAATTATTATAAAAACCCTAGCGGCTGGCACTAAGTTTACTACCCTTGATGATATTGAAAGAACGTTACACGAAGAAGATTTAATGATTTGTGACGAAAAAGGACCGCTCTGTTTGGCAGGTGTTTTTGGAGGAAAAAGTTCGGGTGTTACCGAAACAACCAATACTATCTTTTTAGAAAGTGCCTATTTCAATCCGGTAAGCATCCGAAAATCAGCAAAAAGACACGGATTAAATACCGATGCTTCTTTCCGTTTTGAAAGAGGCATTGATTCTACCATCACTGAGTATGCGCTGAAACGTGCTGCCATGCTGATTTTGGAAATTGCTGGCGGTGAAATCACTTCTGATATTGTGGATATTTATCCGAAGAAACTAGAAGATTTTAGAGTTTTCCTGAACTTCGATAAAACCACAAAATTAATTGGACAAGAATTACCTCGAGAAATTATCAAAAAGATTTTGGCCTCGCTAGATATCAAAGTAAACAGTGTTTCCGATGCCGGTTTGGGATTAATTATTCCTTCCTACCGTGTGGATGTGCAACGGGAAGTGGATGTTATTGAGGAGATTCTTCGAGTTTATGGTTATAATAATATTGATTTTACCAAAAAATTAAATGCTACAGTTTCCAATTCGGCAAGAACCGAAGATTATAAGGTTCAGAATATTGTTGCCACTCAATTAAATTCCTTGGGCTTTCACGAAATGATGGCTAATTCTTTAACCACGCCTGAATATATCAAATTATCGGACATGCTAAAAGAAGAATTTAATGTGATGATGTTAAATCCGTTGAGCAATGATTTATCAGCGATGAGACAATCGTTGTTGTTCTCCGGACTTGAAGCGGTGTCGTATAATATCAATAGAAGAAATACCGACTTGAAATTATTTGAATTTGGGAAATCCTACCACAAATTACCTTCTGGTTATGAAGAAAACAAGCATTTAACGCTATTTACAACAGGAAATCGTACTACTGAGAATTGGGCAGTTGCTCAAAAACCAACTGATTTTTTCTTGTTTAAAGGTTATGTAAATGCAGTGCTTGAAAGATTAGGCATTCAAAAAACGGTAAACGCTCCCTTAGTTTCTGATGTATTTGCAGAAGGAATGGCGGTTATTTATGGCAATGATACTTTGGTAGAATTTGGAACGGTAAAAAAATCGATTTTAAAATATTTTGACATTAAACAAGAAGTTTTTTATGCGGATTTTAATTGGAACTTGATTTTGAAATCACTTTCCAATAAAATTATATTTACTGACATTCCAAAATATCCTGAAGTGAGACGAGATTTATCATTGATGGTGGATAAATCGGTTGCTTTTGATTCCATTTATAGCATTGCAAGACAAACGGAGAAATCGCTATTGAAAGATATTAATCTATTTGACGTTTACGAAGGAAAAAATCTTCCAGAAGGAAAAAAATCCTACGCTGTTAGCTTTATCATACAAGATGCTTCCAAAACCCTAACGGAGGAACAAATTGATAAAATCATGAAAAAGCTACAGAAGAATTTTGAAACGGAACTTGGTGCGAGTTTGAGATAAAAATCCAAACTTAGTTTTTCGATTCTTCTTCGTAGGAATGAACAAACATAAAAAAGGCCTCTCGTTTTACCGAGAGGCCTTTTGATTTTATAATCGAAAAGCCCCTAATCTCTAAGAAAGCGAACCGAAGAACCGTCAGCCTTATTGCCATCGCTTTTGAACGTATTGTCTCCATTATAACTTAAGGTACGTTCCAAAGCAGTTGAAGTGAAATACTCTGTAGAACTCCACGAGTAACCATAGATGCGAATGCTACTAAATGATCCAAGGCTGGCACGAGACCCTCCAGGAAGACCTGTAAAACCACTGCTATTGGTAGCGCTTGTATTAGGATTTGTCCAATGGGCTGCTCCGATTTCTTTCATTTTACCTCCCGAGAAATTTTCTCCTCCTAAGCAAGTGGTAAGCGTGGTCCACTCAGCATCAGTAGGAATATGATAACCAACTGGGGCTAATCCTCTAGAGTCATTGACAGCATACCAATTGTAAAGTTTTCCATAAACAGAACCATTGGAAATATTATTGTTATAATAACACCATGCCCCTGTTGTTAATGTTTTCCATGCTACAGGATCAGTTACTTGAGGTATAACATCCCCATTTCTATAATGTGAAACATTCAAATTGGATTGTGCCCAATTTTGGTTACAAATAGTTACTGTTTGATAAACATTACCATCAAAATCGGTTATTGTTGTACCAGTTGAATTAGATGTAGTAAAACTCAATTGATTACCATAAGCTGTTCCTAAACTATTTGTTGCATATGCTCTTATATAATATATTGTGTTAGGCGTAATTCCTGTAATTGAGCTTGCAAAAACGCCTGTACCGATACCATCTATTGTTTTTGTAGGCAAAGTAATATTTGGGCTTGCACTAGTACTCCAAACTACCCCTCTTGCAATTACAGCAACTCCTCCATCACTTGAAATAATTCCTCCACTTAAAGCTGTCATTGCGGTTATTGATGAAGGTCCTGTTGTTGTTAAATTAGGAATAGTAGTATTCTCATTAGAATCATTGCTTGTTGAACAAGAAAATAAAATTAGTAATAGAAATAAAACATAAAATAATTTTTTCATATAATTAAATTTCATCAAATATATCATTTATTCATAAAAAAAAAGATTTATAATACGAAAAAAAATAAGTAAAAACCCATCCTTAAAATTAATCTGCCAACTTCTCAAAAGCACATAACCAAAAGTTATTCTAACAAAAAAGTCCCGATTACTCGGGACTTTTGATTTATAAGAAGTAAAGAATATTATTTCTTTTTCTCGCTTTTTTCCATTTTTGCTTTTAAACCAGCAAGAATGTCATTTGCATCTCCTAATGTTGCAGCAGGTGCGTTGGTGTTATTTGCAACTGCTTCAGCAACTGCTTTTACCGCTTTTTCTTCTTCCTCACGGAAAATTGCTGTATGAGAAGCTACTACTCTTTTGAATTCTTTATTGAATTCAATTACTTTAAAGTCGGCTGCATCTCCTTTTTTCAATTTTTTACCATCTTCTTTTTCCAAGTGACGTGTTGGTATAAAAGCAACAACATCTTCTCCGAAATCAACTGTTGCACCTTTGTCAACAATTTCAGCGATAGTTCCGTTATGAATAGTTCCAACAGCATAAGCATCTTCATGTTTATCCCAAGGATTATCGGTAGTTTGTTTATGACCTAAAGATAATTTACGTCCTTCAACATCTAATTCTAATACAACCACATCCAATTTGTCACCTACGTTAACGAAATCTGAAGGATGTTTGATTTTTTTAGTCCAAGACAAATCAGAAATATAAACCAAACCGTCAATACCTTCTTCTAATTCAACGAAGATACCAAAGTTGGTAAAGTTTCTAACAATACCTGTGTGTCTAGATGCAACTGGGTATTTACCAGTAATATCTGTCCAAGGATCTTGCGATAATTGTTTGATACCTAATGACATTTTTCTATCGTCTCTATCTAAAGTTAAGATAACTGCATCAACAGTATCACCTACTTTTACGAAATCTTGAGCCGAACGCAAGTGTGTAGACCATGACATTTCAGAAACGTGAATTAAACCTTCAACTCCTTCAGCCACTTCGATAAATGCACCGTAATCAGCGATTACAACTACTTTACCTTTTACTTTGTCACCAACTTTCAAGTCAGCACTTAAAGCATCCCATGGATGAGCGTTTAATTGTTTCAATCCTAATTGGATTCTTGTTTTCTCATCATCGAAATCAAGAATTACTACGTTTAATTTTTGGTCTAATTCCAATACTTCACTTGGATGATTGATTCTGCTCCAAGATAAATCAGTAATGTGAATTAATCCATCAACTCCACCTAAGTCAATAAAGACACCATAAGAAGTAATGTTTTTAACAACACCTTCTAATACTTGTCCTTTTTGTAATTG
>CAIMMM010000167.1 GCA_903842575.1 uncultured Bacteroidota bacterium
AAAATTAAATATTAAATATTTGATATTTATTGAGCTAACCCTATCAAAGCATCAACACCTTGTCCTTCTGGTGTGTCGCTATAATTGTCTTTTACGTCTGTAAAATATTTCAAAGCATCTGCTTTATTGCCTAAAGATAAGGAAGTTTTTCCAGCTTTCAATAAATATCTTGGCGTTGTAAAATCATTTTTACTAGACTCCGCAGCTTTTAAATAATATTCCAAAGCTTCCTTAGGTTGGTTTTTCTGAGAATAAGCATCTCCAATGGCTCCTTTTGCAAATGCGGACAACATCGTATCATCGGATGAAAATTTCTCTAAAGAAGCTATCGCTTCAGCATATTTACCTGTGTTTAAATAGGCAACACCCGCATAATAGTTGGCTATATTTCCAGAAGCAGTACCTGAATATTGTTCTGCTATCTCCACAACACCTTGCTTTCCTTCAGATCCTTTTAAAACTAATTTATATAAAGAATCTGCTTTTGCATCGCCATCCACCGCTTTTTGAAAATTTTGTTGTGCTACAAAAAGTTCTTCAGCAGCCTCTTGTTCTTTTGGTTCGGCAATAAATTTTTGGTATAATAAATATCCAACGGTAGCGACGGCTACAACAGTAAGAAATCCTAAAATATATTTTTGGTTTTTTGCTACAAAATCTTCAGTTCTTGAAGCAGTTTGATCTAAAGTTTCCAATGCTTTTGCTGTAGCACTGTCTTTCTCATCTACATTAACATTTTCAATATAGTTATTGTCTAATTTTACGTCTTTCTCTTTCGGTGATTTATATCCTCTTTTGTTAAAAGTTGCCATTTAAATTATTTTAGTGTGCGCAAAAATAAAATTTTTATTCTAATTTGAAAGCCATTTTTGTCGATATTTTTCAATAATTTGCACGCTCTAAAAAAAAGTTGCAAAAAAATTCACTGTTTCCAGTGATAGCAAGTCATTACACGATGTATTTAAAAAAAATTTCTTTATTCAATTATAAAAATTTTTCGGAAGCTACTTTTGATTTCGATTCGAAAATTAATTGCTTCGTTGGAAAAAACGGCATCGGAAAAACGAATGTTTTAGACGCTATTTACCATTTGTCCTGCGGAAAAAGTTACTTTAATCCTTTATCCGTTCAAAATATCAAACACGGCGAAGAGTTTTTTGTGATTGACGGTGAATTTGAAAAAAAGGAGCGAACCGAGCAAATTATCTGCAGTTTGAAGAAAAGTCAAAAGAAAATTTTAAAGCGCAATGGAAAACAATATGAGAAGTTTTCGGATCATATTGGATTTATTCCGTTGGTCATCATTTCTCCTGCCGACAGGGATTTGATTGTGGAAGGAAGTGAAACCAGACGAAAGTTCATCGACAATGTTATTTCGCAATTGGACAGTTCCTATTTACAACAATTGATTCAATATCAAAAAACAGTAAATCAAAGAAATGCCTTGCTAAAATATTTTGCACTGAATCATGTCTTCGAAAAAGACACGTTGCAAATCTATAATGAGCAATTAAATGGTTTGGGCAATGCAATTTTCGTAAAGAGGAAACAATTCTTAGCTGATTTTATTCCCATTTTTAATCAATACCATCAACAAATAACAGATTCTGAGGAAACGGTGCAAGTGGTTTATGAAAGTCATTTGTTTGAAAATGACATGCTCACTTTATTAGAAGAAAATCTGGCCAAAGATCGCGCCTTACAATATACTTCCATTGGAATCCACAAAGACGATTTGTCTTTTGAAATTGATCATTATCCGATAAAGAAATTTGGTTCCCAAGGGCAACAAAAATCATTTCTAATAGCTTTAAAATTGGCTCAATTTGACTTTGTAAAAAACCAATCAGGCGAAAAACCCATCCTTTTATTGGATGATATTTTTGATAAATTGGATGAAACCCGTGTAAGTAAAATTGTAGCTATGGTAAACAATGATGATTTTGGTCAACTCTTTATCTCCGACACACATCTTGAGCGCACGGAAAATATTGTAAAAACTACCCAACAGACTTATAAAATGTTTAACCTTTAATTCGTAATTTAGCTAAAAATAAATCACATTATGAAATCAAAAATTTTAACCTTATTCTTTATCAGTTTTCTTTTTATAAGTTGTCAAGCACAACCCGTAAAAGGCGTTCAGGTTCTTGACGCAAAGACTTATGCTGAAAAACTGAAAGCAACCACAAACCCGCAATTATTGGATGTGAGAACGCCCGAGGAATTTGCTGTAGAACATATTGATAATGCAGCGAATGTGAATTGGAATGGGGATGATTTTGAGACCAAAGCCAGTAAATACGACAAGACAAAACCCATTTTTGTATATTGCAAAGTGGGTGGAAGAAGCGCACAAGCTGCTAATAAATTAGCAGAATTAGGGTTTACTGAAATTTACAATTTGGAAGGCGGCATTATGAAATGGAACGCAGCAGGCGGACAGGGCGAAGCCAAACCAAGTGATAAAATCATTGGAATGTGTTCCCAAGAATTTGCGGAACTATTAAAATCCAATAAAAAAGTGATGATTAATTTCCATGCAAAATGGTGTGAACCTTGTAAAAAAATGACACCCTATATTTTAAAAATGCAAGCGGAAATGAAAGACAAAATTTCAATAATTCGACTTGATGCTGACGAAAACAAAACCCTCTTGGAGTCATTGAAATTAGATGGATTACCTGTGGTTTTAATTTATGAGGATGGAAAAGAAATTTGGAGAAATGTTGGCTTTATAAGTGAAGAAGATTTAAAAAAACATTTGTAAAATGATATCAAACGAAGCCTTGCAATTTCTTGAAGATTTAATTGCAAACAACAACACCGAATGGATGCATGCCAATAAGAAAAGGTATGAAAATTACAAGAAAGATTACCATCAATATATAACATTGGTTTTGAATGAAATGAAACCTTTGGACAAAACACTGGAACCCTTAGAAGTCAAAAATTGCACCTTCCGAATCAATCGTGATATTCGATTTTCAAAGGATAAATCTCCCTATAAAACCAATATAGGCATTTGGTTTACCCAAAATAAAAACAGCAAAAATAGTCCTGGTTATTACATTCACTTCGAGAAAGGAAGATCCTTTATCGCTGGTGGCGTTTGGTGTCCGGAGCCAGAGGAACTAAAAAAAATCAGGAAGGAAATTGAATTTTTCCATGATGATTTAGAAAAAATTGTAGCTGATAAATCCTTTAAAAAAGAGTTTAAGGAACTCACACATGACGATACCAATTCCTTAAAAAATGCTCCAAAAGGATTTGACCCCAATCATCCAGCTATTGAGTTTTTGAAACTAAAAAGCTATACGGCTTCTCAAAAAGTGGATGATAAAATTTTCACAGAACCTGATTTTAGCAAAAAAATTGCCCAAAAACTGATTGCCTTAAAACCGATGAATGACTTTTTGAAAAGAGCTTTAGAAACAGAAGAATAATTATAGCATTGATGAACATCCAACTCAATTTCTCCCTAAAAAAATACAACACTTTTGGCATTGAAGCCAAAGCCAAAGAATTTGTTGCCGTTCATTCCGTTGCGGATTTGAGAACAATTCTGACTGAAAACAAAACCAAAACCAAATTTATTCTCGGTGGCGGAAGCAATATGTTATTGACCAAAGATGTTGCTGCTTTAGTCATTCACATTGATTTGAAAGGAAAAAAAATCATTAGTGAAGATGCTGATTTTGTTTTTGTTGAAAGTCAGGCAGGTGAAAACTGGCATGAATTTGTTCTTTGGACCATTGACCAAAACTTAGGCGGTTTAGAAAATATGTCATTAATTCCGGGGAATGTTGGAACAACTCCCGTGCAGAATATTGGCGCTTATGGCACTGAAATCAAAGATACTTTTGTCTCCTGTACCGCTATGAAAATTGATACCCAAGAAATAAAAACGTTCTCTAAAGTCGATTGTCATTTTGGCTATCGCGAAAGTGTGTTTAAACAGGAAGTGAAAGACCAATACATCATTACTTCGGTGGTTTTTAAATTGACCAAGCGTAACCACAAAATCAATACTTCCTATGGAGATATTACCAAGGAATTAGAAAATCAACACGTTATTACTCCAACTTTAAAAGACGTTAGTAATGCCGTCATTGCCATTCGACAAAGCAAATTACCCGATCCAAAAGAACTGGGAAATAGTGGTAGTTTTTTCAAAAACCCCATTATTTTAAAATCGGAATACGATAAAATTCACACATTGCATCCCGAAATGCCGCACTATGTAATTTCGGAAACACAGGTAAAAGTTCCTGCAGGTTGGCTCATTGAAAGAGCAGGCTTCAAAGGAAAACGTTTTGGGGATGCCGGAATTCACAAAAATCAAGCGCTAGTTTTGGTCAATTATGGCAACGCTACTGGTCAAGAAATTTTAAACGTTTCAAAAGATATTCAAGCCACGGTTTTAAAGGAATTTGGAATTGCCATTGAAGTAGAAGTTAATGTGATATAAATACAATGTTCAGTAATTAATCGGCGAAAATTCATAATTCATTTATGCACATCCCAGAAATATACAAAAACGAAAATCAAACTGAGATTCAAAACTTCATTCACGATAATGGATTTGCAATTCTAATCAATCAAACGAATGGCAAATTATGGGCAACCCATATCCCTTTAGTTTTAGAAACAGATGAAAAGGGGAAACAATTTTTGGTAGGGCATGTATCTAAATTAAATCCGCAAGGGGAAAGTTTTAAAACGAATGATGACGTTTTGGTCATATTCTCTGGTGTTCATACTTATATTTCTGCCTCTTGGTATGACCACGAAAATGTATCAACTTGGAATTACCTGGCCGTTCATGTATATGGAAAAGCAACCATTTTAAACTATGAAGAAACCGTTAATTCCTTAAAAAAACTAGTCGATAAATATGAAGTTATTTCAAAAAATCCTACTCGCGTAGAAGATTTGTCCGAAAACACCATGCGCGAAGCACGAGGGATCATTGGCTTTACCATTGAAATTTCAGCTATAGAAGCAAAAAAGAAATTATCGCAAAATAGGGACGAAAAAAATTATCAAAACATCATTCAAGAATTAGAAAAAACGAAGAACAATCAGGCAATTGCAGTGGCTGAAGAAATGAAAAAATGCCCTAGATAAAATAAATTCAAAAATCTAATATCTAAATTTGATTTTGTACTTTTGCACGTTCCGAAATATCGGGGTTTATAGACGAAAAAGCCATTATGCTACTAATTATTCTTTATTTATTTATTTCAGTTGTAGTTGTTCAATTCCTATATTACATAGTTTTTTTTGGTAAATTTTCGTTTGCTAAACCACAAACGATTACACCAAAAAAAATTCCCATATCCGTAATTGTATGCGCCAAAAACGAAGAGGAAAATGTTAAAAATTTTATGCCATTACTTCTCGAACAAGACTATTATGATTTTGAAATTGTCTTGATTGATGATGCTTCAAGCGATGAAACCTTGGATTATTTTGAAGCATTGGAAAAACAACATTCCCATGTTAAACTGGTAAAAGTAGA
The DNA here is from genome assembly GCA_903842575.1 of uncultured Bacteroidota bacterium. Taxonomy (GTDB): domain Bacteria; phylum Bacteroidota; class Bacteroidia; order Flavobacteriales; family Flavobacteriaceae; genus Flavobacterium. The sequence continues at coordinate 5,525 of CAIMMM010000167.1, forward strand.
AAACAACGAAGCTTTTTGGGGCAATAAAAAATATGCGCTAACCCTTGGAATAAAAGCAGCAAAAAACGAATATCTTTTATTCACAGATGCCGATTGTTATCCCATGTCAAAAAATTGGATTTTGAATATGAGTTCTCAGTTTACTATGCACAAAACCATCATATTGGGTTATGGAGCTTATGAGAAAATTGCCAATTCCTTTTTAAACAAAATGATTCGTTTTGAAACTTTACTTACCGCAACACAATATTTTGCTTGGGCAAAAATTGGAAAACCGTATATGGGTGTTGGTCGAAATTTAGCATACAAACGAGAAGAGTTTTTTAAAGTAAATGGTTTTATTGACCATATGAAAATACGTTCGGGTGATGATGATTTGTTTATCAATCAGGCTGCAAATAAAGCAAATACAACTATTTGCTACTTACCAGATAGTTTTACGTATTCCAAACCAAAAACTAGTTTTAAGGATTGGTTTACTCAAAAAAGAAGACACGTTTCAACAGCAAAAAATTATAAACTTTTTGACAGAAATCAATTAGCCATATTCTATTGTAGTCAATTATTGTTTTTTGTATTACCCATAATCTTGTTAGCTTTTGAATTTCAATGGATTTTAGTGCTAAGTTTAATTAGTTTCCGATACTTATTTGCATGGATTACTATGGGATTTGCAGCAGGAAAACTAAAAGAAAAAGATGTTATGTACTGGTTTCCTATTATCGAAATTGCACTAATCCTTACCCAATTGAATATCTTTATCAGCAATACGTTTTCAAAACCTGTAAATTGGAGATAAATCAACACATAGAGAAAGCAAAAAAAGGTGACCAGGTTTCTTTTACCTTTTTGCTCGACCATTATTGGAACGAAGTCTATGGTTTTATGCTCAAACGTACAGAAAATGAAACCGATGCCGAAGACATTACCATTGAAACCTTCTCCAAAGCTTTTGATAAAATTGCCACCTACAATCCCGAATTTCAATTCAATACTTGGTTAATTGCCATTGCCAAAAATGTGCATATTGATTTACTACGTAAAAAGAAATCCTCCCTATTCGTAGAAATAACGGATGAAGAAGATCAACAAGCTTATAACATTGCCGATACTTCTCCCTCTGCCGAGGACGAATTGATTATCGTTCAGAATTTATCGCAATTGTTGCTATTCATCAGAGAATTAAAACCCCATTATCAGGAAGTGATTCAATTGCGTTATTTTCAAGAAATGAGTTATCAAGAAATTGCAGAACAGCTTAATGAACCTTTAAGCAACGTTAAAATCAAATTACTTCGCGCCAAAAAACTATTGGCAGAAATCATCCAAAGTAAGCGCTAATCCTAGCTTTTAAAAATTTATTGCTTTTTTGTACAATAATTTTTATATAATTCAAGTTATATAACAAATCAACATTCTCTAAAAAACCACTTATGTAACATCAATACTTAACTAAAAACTATTTTAATTATGTCAAACGTTAGTATTTATGAAAAAAAGTGGATTGACCTTGTTTTTGAAGGCAAAAATCAAAAGTATGGCGCGTATCAATTGCGTCAAGAAAACGAAAGAACTACAATCATAGCACTATTTTCCGGATTGTTATTGGTAGCCGCTATTGGAGGAATTTTAATCCTATCAAGCTTTATTAATAAACCTGCCGTCATTGTAACTACCCCCGTTATTGATGAACCAGTTATAGTTGTGGATTATGTTGTTCCACCAATTACGCCAATTGTAACTCCAAAAACAACAACGGCAATCCCACAGGCACCAAAAGAACCAACACTATTTACTCCAATTGTTGTTGTAAAACCAATTGATGCAACTGACCCTGTTCCAAAAAATAACAATATAATTCCTAATACTCCAACTGGTATTACTTCAGAAACTGGAATAGGAACCATCCCAACTGTAATTACAACAGGAACTGGTAAAATACCTACTGACACAGGAAATGTGGTAACAACAACAGCTGAGTTGGATTATCTTCCAGAATTCCCCGGGGGAATAAAAAAATTCTACGAATATGTTGGTACCAATTTTGAAAAACCAGAATTGGATGGTATTGCCACGGTTAAGGTTTTAATGTCCTTTGTGATTGAAAAAGACGGTTCCCTAACCGATATTAAAGTATTGCGCAATCCAGGTTATGGTTTGGATACAGAAGCCATTCGGGTTTTAAAATCTTTGAAAACCAAATGGAAACCAGGGTTAAAAGACGGGCAAAAAATGAGAACACAATATACTTTACCAATTACGGTACAAATGAATTAAACAATAACTTACTTGATGCCATAAGTAGAAATTCCTGCACCCTTATTTATAATTGTGCAGGTTTTTTTAAAATAAAATTAACTATATTTAGCCTTCTAAAACCCTTTGGAATGCGTCAATTTACCCATAAAGAAAAATTAAAATTCTTATTATCCTTCCCCGTAATTGTAGCCGCACTTGGCTATTTTGTTGACATCTACGACTTATTGCTTTTTGGGATTGTACGTGTACCAAGTCTTGAAGCAATGGGATTAAATGTAGATACAGCCGGAACGTTTATCCTAAATGCTCAAATGATTGGTTTGCTTGTTGGCGGAATTCTATGGGGCATTTTGGGAGATAAAAAAGGAAGACTGTCCGTGCTTTTTGGTTCCATATTGGTGTATTCTTTAGCCAATATTGCTTGCGGATTTTTACCACAACTCCATTTTGCCGATAAAGTTACTCTTTATGCCGCCTTGCGATTTATTGCCGGTGTTGGACTTGCCGGTGAACTAGGTGCCGGAATTACCTTGGTTTCCGAAAGTTTGCCCAAAGAACTTCGCGCCATTGGCACCTCACTTGTGGCAGGTTTTGGAATTTTGGGGGCCGTAGTCGCACAACTAACCGTGGCTTTTTCCGGAAGTTGGACAACCGCTTATTTTATTGGTGGCGGATTGGGATTGGCACTATTGGTCTTACGAATCAGTGTTGTGGAAAGCGGCATTTTTAAAACCGTCAAACAAGACAAATCCATTAAGAGAGGTGATTTCCTTTCTTTCTTTACCAATAAAACCCGTCTTATAAAATACCTGAAATGCATTAGCGTAGGTTTACCCATTTGGTTTTGTATTGGAATTTTAGTGTTGATGGCAAACCAATTCGCCCCCGAAATGGGCATCAAAAATATTGTTCCCGGAAAAGCAATCATGTGGAGTTATCTTTTTGCTTCCATGGGCGATTTCTCCAGCGGTTTTATTTCACATGCTTTGCATTCCAGAAAAAAAGCCGTGATTTACATGATGAGTTTCACTTTATTGGGCGTTTTATTGTTACTCTTCAGCGGCCCGAAAACGGAAAACATGTATTACTTCTACTGTGCGTGGATTGGTCTGGGTACTGGTTTTTGGGCGATGTTTGTTACCGTTGCTGCCGAACAATTTGGCACCAACATGAGAAGTACAGCTGCCACGACAATTCCCAATATGGTTCGCGGCGCAGTGCCTATAATGCTACTCTGCTTTGATTTTTTCAAGAAAAGCACAACGGTAATTCTTTCTGCAGCAATGGTAGGAGTTGTTGTCTTTGCTTTAGGATTTTATGCCATCTTCACAATGAATGAGACACATAACAAAGACATGGATTTTGTAGAGTAATAACACCCTCCAAATTCTAAAAAACCTTATCTTTGTCCCTTCAAAAAATTGCTTTTTATGGAATCCCTTTTAGATAATAATTTACCAATAGGAAAGCCGAAATGGCTGAAAGTAAAACTTCCAATTGGTCAAAAATATACCGAATTGCGCGGCTTGGTTGACAAGTATAAACTCAACACCATTTGCACCTCAGGAAGTTGTCCAAACATGGGTGAATGCTGGGGAGAAGGCACCGCAACGTTTATGATATTAGGAAATATTTGTACACGTTCCTGTGGTTTTTGTGGTGTAAAAACCGGAAGACCCGAAACCGTAGATTGGGACGAACCAGAGAAAGTAGCACGTTCCATCAAAATCATGAAAATTAAGCATGCCGTTATTACCAGTGTTGATAGGGACGACTTGAAAGATATGGGTTCCATTATTTGGTTTGAAACCATTCAAGCCATCCGTAGAATGAACCCAACAACGACTTTAGAAACCCTTATTCCTGATTTTCAAGGAAACGAAAGAAACCTCGACAGAATTATTGAAGCCAATCCCGAAGTAGTATCTCATAACGTAGAAACCGTTCGTAGATTGACACGTGAAGTGCGAATTCAGGCAAAATATGATAAAAGTTTGGCAGTCTTAAAATACCTGAAAGACAAGGGAATCAAAAGAACCAAATCGGGGATCATGCTTGGCTTGGGCGAAATGGAAGAAGAAGTAATTCAAACCATGAAAGATTTACGCGAAGCCAATGTGGATATTGTAACCATTGGTCAATACCTTCAACCCAGCAAAAAACATTTACCAGTAAAGGAATTCATTACACCCGAGCAATTCAAAAAATACGAAACACTCGGTAAAGAAATGGGATTCCGTCATGTAGAAAGTGGGCCGTTAGTTCGTTCGTCATACAAAGCACAAAAACATATTTTATGAAAATATTTATTTGTTTAATCTTTTAAACGATTAAACGATAAACGAATAAACAACAAACTTGAAAACAAAAATTGCCATTAACGGTTTTGGAAGAATTGGAAGAAGTCTTTTCCGATTGCTTTTAAACCATCCAACCATTGAAGTTGTTGCTATCAATGACATTGCCGACAATAGGACTATGGCACATTTGGCAAAATATGACAGTATCCATGGTATTTTACCCTTTGCTGTTACTTTTGACGAAACCTCCATTATTGTTGACGGAAAACCGTATTTGTTTTTTCATGAAAAAGATATTTCAAACTTAAATTGGACGAAGCACAACATTGACATCGTCATTGAATCAACAGGTAAATTCACCACTTTTGAAGACATCGATAAACATATTTTAGCTGGCGCCAAAAAGGTAATTCTTTCTGCGCCATCGGAAGTAGATACTATTAAAACCGTTGTTCTTGGTGTGAATGAGCACATTCTTGATGGTTCCGAAAAAATAATATCAAACGCAAGTTGTACTACCAATAATGCAGCGCCAATGATAAAAGTTATCCAGGATTTATGTGGTATTGAACAAGCCTATATAACTACGATTCACTCCTACACCACCGACCAAAGTTTACACGACCAACCCCACAAAGATTTACGTCGAGCGCGAGGAGCAAGTCAATCTATAGTACCAACAACTACAGGGGCTGCCAAAGCTTTAACCAAAATATTTCAAGAAATGGAAGGGAAAATTGGGGGTTGTGGCATTCGGGTTCCTGTTCCAGATGGGTCATTAACCGATATTACTTTTAATGTAAAAAGAGCGGTAACCATTGAAGAAATAAATGCTGCTTTTTTAAAAGCATCTCAAACCAACTTAAAAGGAATACTTGATTACACCGAAGATTCTATTGTTTCTGTAGATATTATTGGCAACAAAAATTCTTGTCTTTTTGATGCTCAATTGACATCAGTTATTGATAAAATGGTGAAAGTTGTTGGATGGTATGACAACGAAATAGGTTATTCTTCACGAATAATTGACTTAATTTTTTTATTACAAAAATAAATACCTTACTTTTAAATTTCTAAAGTATTAAATCTAAAAAGCTATGAAATGTTTTTGGATACTTCTTTTAATTCCTTCATTTATTTTTTCACAACTAAAAAGTGTCAATAAAATAGATAGCACTTCCTATTATATTCAATTAGCGAAGTATAATAAAAAAATAAATAACTACAAATTTTCTTTACTCTTAAACCAAAAAGCTTTTAACTATGCCGAAGAAAAAAACGATATAAAAGGAAAAGCAAATTCTTGCTTTTTATTTGGCTCTACTTATTATGAATTAAAAAAAACCAGCGATGCTATAGATTCATTTACAAAAGGCGCTACACTTTATAGTTTACTCCCGCCTTCTACCGATTTGGCATTGAATTACTACTATATCGGTCTTTGTTATATGGAAATTAAAGATTTTTCAAAAGCTGAAATCTATTTTGATAAATCTGAGAAAATTTATAATTCAATAAAAATTGACGCTAGAGAAACGCTTAAACTTCAAAAAGCTATCCTATATAAAACAAAAGGACTAATAGATTTAGCCGCTAGCCTTTTTAATGAAATTATTTCTAAACCAGATGTTGAAGATATTTTTAAAACAAAGGCAGAAGCTTTATACCAACTTGGTATTATTGAAGAAAAGTTAAACAGAAATAATTTAGCAGTAAATTATTTAAATAAAGCATTAATTTTAAGCATTAAGGATAAAAACCTAGAACAAAAAAGTAAAATTTTGCTGGAGTTAAGTTTGAGTTATGACAAACTTTTAAATATAAATAAA
>CAIMMM010000168.1 GCA_903842575.1 uncultured Bacteroidota bacterium
CAAACTATTAATAGCAAGAAATAAAATTTTTGCAGTTTCTTGATTTTCCATCAAAATTCGGGGCTGTTCAAAGTTGGAACTCTTGAGATAATCGTTTTCATTTTGACTTTTATTACAAAAAATAAACAATCGTTTTTTACTGTTCTTCATTTTGATAAAATCCAAACTTTTGTTAATAGCAATTCTGTAAATCCAAGTTTTTAATACCGATTTATTATCAAATTTATGTAATGATTGATGAATTTGAAGAAAAACATCTTGTGTGATTTCTTCTGCGTCTTCCACATTTTGCAGATAATTCAACGCCACATTGAACACCATAAGGTGATGCTCCTGATATAATTTTTCAAATTGTTGTTGGTTTTGAATCATCTTTTACTAAAGGTTCACGTCTTTCGACCTGCAATAATAATAAAGGTTTAATTATAAATGTAATTTTTTACTAAGTATAAATTATTCTATATTTGACATTTCAATAAATTATCAAATCTAACTTTTATACACATGAAATTATTAGAAGGAAAAGTAGCTATCATCACAGGTGCCAGTAGAGGAATTGGAAGTGGTATTGCCAAAGTTTTTGCTCAACACGGCGCTAATGTAGCATTTACATATAGCTCTTCAACCGAATCAGCCCTAGTATTAGAAACCGAATTGAATGCTTTAGGAATTAAAGCCAAAGGATATAAATCAAATGCTGCCGATTTTAATGAAGCGCAAAAACTTGTTGATGACGTTTTAGTCGAATTTGGAAATATTGATATCTTAATCAATAACGCCGGAATTACAAAAGATAATTTATTGATGCGTATGTCGGAAGAAGATTTTGATAAAGTAATTGAAATCAATTTAAAATCGGTATTCAACATGACTAAAGCGGTTCAAAAAACCATGTTAAAAAATCGGAAAGGTTCTATTATCAACATGAGTTCGGTAGTAGGAGTGAAGGGGAACGCAGGTCAAACCAACTATGCAGCATCCAAAGCCGGAATGATTGGATTTACAAAATCAGTAGCTTTAGAATTGGGTTCAAGAAACATTCGTTGTAATGCAATTGCACCAGGTTTTATTGAAACCGAAATGACCGCAAAATTGAATGAAGATGTGGTGCAAGGTTGGAGAGATTCAATCCCCTTAAAACGTGGGGGAACTCCAGAAGATGTTGCCAACGCCTGTCTTTTCTTTGCTTCCGATATGAGTGCTTATGTATCTGGACAAGTATTGAATGTTTGTGGAGGAATGCTTACTTAATTTATTGACATTATGAAAAACAAATATATAGTTGCCATTTTAGTTTCTGGTATGGTTATTACGGTTATAGGTGCGCTACTCAAAATTACACACACGGAAATTTATTCCATAACGGGTAACATGGTATTGACAATTGGCATGGTTACAGAAGCAATTGCCGGAATATTGTTTATATCAAAATTGCTTTCCAATGACAAAAATGACGGTTTTTTAAATAAATAAAAATCATTTAAATTTTATCATCTATAATAAAATATGACAACCACAACAATCATTTTACTGCTTGTATCTATATTTATTGCTGGTGGCTTATCATTTTACCAATATTTTTATAAAGTTGCTAATAAGTCAAAAGTAATAGTACTGTTGGCTTTTTTGCGATTCTTTTCCATTTTGGGATTGTTTGTACTATTAATCAATCCTATTATTTCTAGGAAATCTTCCGAAATTGTCAAAACGCCTTTGCCTATTATTATTGATAATTCAAGTTCTATAGCGGATTTAAAAGCGAATGAAACCGCTTTAGAAGTCTTTAAAAAACTATCCGAAAACGATGCGTTAAAACAAAAATATGATTTGCAAACCTATCAATTTGATGAAGATTTTGCTTCTTCAGATACGATTGATTTTAAAGGAAGTCAAACCAATATTGATGCCGTTGCAAAGAGCCTAAAGAATATTTACAAGAATCAAACCTTTCCAACGGTTTTAATTACGGATGGAAATCAAACTTCAGGCGAAGATTATGTTTTTGGCTTTAATCCTGACAACAAAGTATATCCTTTGGTGGTTGGTGATACAACAACCTATTTGGATTTAAAAGTAAGTCAATTGAACGTTAACAAATATGCGTTTCACAAAAATAAATTTCCTGTAGAAGTTTTTTTAAACTATGCCGGAACCAAAAGTATAACAGCAAATTTCAAGGTTTTTCAAGGTAATTCGGTTTTTGGGGAGCAAACAGTTTCTTTTTCACCCAACCAAAAGTCGGTTGTTTTAAATGTTTTGTTGCCTGCCGATAAAGTTGGATTACAGATTTTTAAAGCCGCCATCACTTCCAAAGAACAAGAAAAAAATAGCTACAATAACACCAAGAATTTTGCCGTTGAAGTCATCGACCAAAAGACAGAAGTAGCATTAATTTCAGCAATAAACCATCCCGATTTAGGAGCGATAAAACGAAGTATTGAAACTAATTCACAACGAAAAGTAACAATATTTAAGCCTAATGAAATCAAGACATTAGAAAATTATAATGTTTTAATTTTATACCAACCCACTGCCGATTTTAAATCAATATTCGATATCAATAGTAAGGCAAAAATAAACACGTGGATTATCACTGGAAACAACACTGATTTTGGATTTTTAAATCAACAACAAAACAGTTTGTCGTTTAAAATGAGTTCGCAAAAAGAAGATTATTTGTCTTCATTTGAACCGCAGTTCAATCTTTTTGCCATGGATGATATTGGTTTTGAACAATTTCCGCCTTTGGAGAATGCTTTTGGAACCATTGCAACTAATAAGAATGTAAACGTTTTATTATCTTCAAAAATTAGAAATATTGCTACCAATCAGCCTTTAATGGCTTTTACTGAGAATCAAGGAACTAGATGTGCATTCCTACTAGGAGAAAATATTTGGAAATGGCGTTCTAAAAGTTTTGTAGACAAGAAATCGTTTGAGGAGTTTGACATTTTTATTGATAAAACGATACAATTTTTAGCCTCTAATAATGCTAGAAAATCTTTAGTAGTCAATCACGAACGCTTTTATAATTCGGGAGAAGCTATTGAAATTACTGCTGAATATTTTAATAAAAACTATGAGCTGGATAAAAAAGCACGACTAACAATTTCGGTAACAAATACTAAAACAAAAGAAAGTAAAAAGTATGATTTATTGAAAACAACCAATGCTTTCAAAACCAATCTTGACGGACTTTCCACAGGAAATTATGCCTTTACAGTAAAAGAATTAAATTCCAATTCATCCTATTCAAGCAATTTTGAAGTGTTGGATTTTGATATTGAAAAACAATTTGTAAATCCTAGTTTGATGAAATTAAGGCAACTAGCATCACAAACCAAAGGAAATATATACATGCCAAATCAATTAGAAACTTTGGTAAAACAATTATTGGAGGACAACAATTATAAAGCCATTGAAAAAGCCATTGTTACCAAAACCCCCTTGATAGATTGGATTTGGTTATTAATATTAATCGTCATTACACTTGCCGCAGAATGGTTTATTAGGAAGTATAATGGAATGCTTTAGGATTCTTTTCGTAATTATTTTTTTAAAATTCGCTTTGCTCTCATTTCATAAATAATTAAAATGAGTAGCATAGAAAACAGGATCAATGTTGCGCCTTTTGTACCATATCCCAACCCACCTTTAGCCAAAGATTTTGTCAATAAATCCCCAAATGTAGCACCAAATGGTCGTGTTAAAATAAAAGCTACCCAAAATAAAAATACCGCTAAAACTTTAGAAAAGTAATGCAAAAGAAGTAGCACAGCTAAAACACATCCTATTAATAATGCACTTCCCCCAAAGCCCAGCCCCGAATCATCGGCAAGATAATCTCCAAGAGCGGTTCCTAAAGTATTAGAAAATAAAATAGCAGTCCAATAAAATAATTCTGCTTTTGGTGATTGAATATTGGCGACCGACAACGATTTTTGTGTGTGCTGCCAAATAAAAAGTGTCATTAAAAGTAGCGAAACTAAAAGTAAACTTCCCATGGCATATCCCAAACCAAGCGTCCTGTCCATATAGTCCGATAAAGTTGTGCCAGCGGTACTTGTAGCGAGTATCACAAACCAATATATAACGGGTATATACTTTTTTACCGAAAGTTGAATTGTTACCAAAATAAAGAAAAAGGTAATAAACATTATGGAACTTACAGCATAACCAATATTTAAAGTCATGGAAAACAAATCACCTGCAGTTTCACCAAGTGTGGTGGCACAAATTTTTGTTATCCAAAATAAGGCGGTTAATTCAGGGATTTTTTTCAAAATAGCATTTGTTATTTCTGGTATTTTTTATCTTTCAATTGTTTTGCAGAAGTTTAATAATAGGATATTATCTTTTATCAACCTTACCGTTCTTAAAATAATACTTGTAAGGATATGGAAAGTACTCAAATTATAAAAAGGATACCGTTTTTTGGTGAACTGAATAAGTTTTAAATTTCCATAAAAATCAAAAACAAAAATAGAACTTAAAACCTATTTTTACATAAGATTAATTTAATATTGTTTATTAATTAATTTAAGTTAAAATAAAAATAAATTAAGGGGATTAAAGGTTTAGTTTTACACAGAATATATAGTAGGGTTTACTAGTTTTAAAATGTTTATTCTAAAATTTATCAACATGAAAAAGTATTTCATATTCCTTTTTTTAGTAATCACATCACTTAGTCATTCACAACAATGGAAAACCAACTTTGAAGAGGCAAAATTGCAAGCTACACAAGAAAATAAAAAAATTCTTTTAGTATTTTCAGGTTCCGATTGGTGCGCACAGTGTATAAGGTTGGATAGAAACGTGTGGCAATCAGAAGCATTTAAATTAGAAGCAGAAAAAAATTGGGTTTTAGTGAAAGTCGATTTTCCTAAGAAAAAAGATCATCAGTTAGCATCTGAATTAGTTGCAAACAATAAAATTCTTGCTGAAAAATATAATAATGGAGGGAATTTTCCGTTGGTTGAATTACTTGATAGTAGCGGAAAAGTTAATGGAATGATTGGGTTTGAAAATGTTTCTGCTCAGGAATACATAGCTTTAATTCATGCTTTAGAAAAATAATGAAAAAATATTTTATCCTTGTTTTTTATTTGATATCCTTTATAGCCTTTGGTCAAATTATTCATAAACGGAAACTGAGCATGCTTGGCAGTCCTTTTGAAATAACAGTAGTTGCAAAGGACACCGCCGAAGCCAATCAATTTGAAGATATGGCTATTATCGAAGTAAAACGAATAGAAAACGTGATCTCCGATTGGATTCCCACTACACCAGTTTCCGAAATTAACCGCAATTCAGGAAAACAAGCGGTCAAAGTTCCTCAAGAACTGATTGAACTTATAGAACGTTCCATCAAAATATCTAAACTAACCGAAGGCGCCTTTGACATTAGCTATGCTTCTATGGATAAAATATGGAAGTTTGACGGCAGCATGGTAGCAATGCCATCGGCTGAAGCAATCAAACAATCGGTAGCAAAAGTAGGGTATCAAAAAATCATCATTGATAAAGATAAGCAAACAATAATGCTGAAAGAGGAAGGAATGAAACTGGGTTTAGGCGGTATTGGTCAAGGTTATATAGCCGATAAACTTAAAGAATTGCTGATTTCAAAAGGCTGCGTGTCGGGATTAGTGAATGTATCAGGTGACATTAGTACATGGGGTAAGCAACCTAATGGTGAGCAATGGAAAGTGGGTATAATTAACCCCATGAATAAAAACAAAATATTTGCGACTTTTCCATTGGAAGATACTGCTGTAGAAACTTCGGGTAGTTATGAAAAGTATGTAATTTTCAACGGTAAAAGATATTCGCATATTATTGATACAAGAACAGGTTATCCAGCTACAGGTTTAATAAGTGTTAGTATCTTTGCCAAAACAACCGAACTAGCCGATGCGTTGGCAACAGGTGTTTTTGTTTTAGGAAAAGATATTGGAATGGATTTGGTCAATCAGTTACCTGGAATTGGTTGTATTATGGTTGACGAAGAGGGAAAAATTTCCTCCTCTAAAAAAATAGATTTAAAAAAATATTCTCATGAATAAAGTAATAGCCTTACTGATTATTATGCTGGTAATATCTTCTTGCACTGCAGTGAAGGAGTATGAAAAGGAATTAATTAATGATCCCGAAATGAAACTGTCCGCCAAACCTTCAGAACATTACGAAACAAATTTTCAAGTGTATCGTGAAGCTGCTGCTGGAGCCAATGGAGGAAAAACAGGTGGTGGTTGTGGTTGCAATTAATCAAACAAGATGAAAAAATATTTTATACTATTTGCTTTCCTAACTGCCGCTATTTCATTTGCTCAAAAAATCGAAAATGATTCAGTGACAACTTTCAAAAAAAGAGTTTTAGATGCTAGCGAAGTTGATTTTCTGGTAAGTTATTATAAACAAGATGGGATTCATTCTCCAGTTAGTGGTGGTATAGGTTCGGAAAATCTAACCGACATAGCTTCCGATATTATAGTTACAACACCTATGAATGCTGATGATGTGCTAACTATTGATGTTGGCATTTCTGCATATACTTCAGCTTCATCAAGTAATATAAATCCTTTTAATGGGAGTGGCGCATCAGGAGGCGGAGGTGGTGGCGATGATGATAAAGCGGTAACTTCTCCTCAGGGAACACCCTGGTTGGCATCAAGTGGTGCTTCTGCACAAGATGTCTTAATGAATGCTTCGGGAAGTTATAGTCATAGTTCAAATGACAGAAATTTCATTTGGAATGCAAATGCAGCGCTGTCTAATGAGTTTGATTACACATCCTTAGGAGTTGGTGGTGGTATAGCAAAACTTTATAATCAGAAGAATACTGAATTAAGCTTAAAAGCTAATATATATCTTGACCAATGGAGACCAATTTATCCTACAGAATTGCACGAGTATGCTAAATATGGTAATAATTTCTTAGTTAACGGTTTTTTCAACGGGGTAACTGTATATAATCAAAATGGAATTCATTCAACCGCCTATTTGCCAAACGCATTTAAAACATTCAGTTCAGTAGGACGAAATTCGTATTCATTATCATTTAGTTTTTCTCAAATACTGAATAAAAAATGGCAAGGTTCTATATTCTTTGATATTCTACAACAGCAAGGGCTACTTTCAACACCATATCATCGAATTTATTTTGCTGACAAAGAGAATTATTATATTGGACAAAGACAATATATTCCTATCTACGAATCGCAATCAAATGTTGGCGTTTACAGATTGTCCGATGATATTGAACGATTGCCAAATACAAGATTCAAGTTTCCAATTGGAATTCGAATGAATTATTACATCACTGAAAGATTTAAATTAAGAACCTACTATAGATATTATGCTGATAACTGGGGAATTCAATCCCACACGGCCAGTATTGAGATTCCTATAAAATTGAGTGATAAATACACCATTTATCCAATGTATCGATACTATGAACAAAATGCCACAAAGTATTTTGCGCCATTTGAAACCCATCTTTCTACCGAAAAATATTATACCTCTGATTATGATTTGTCAAAATTCAGTAATAATCAATATGGTTTCGGAATTTCATATGTTGATATATTTACATCAGCTCAATTTTTTAATTTAGGATTAAAAAATATTGACTTTAGATATAATCATTATGTCCGAAGTGATGGATTAATTGCAAATATTGTAACTTTCGGATTTAAATTTATCGTGCAATAGCATCCAAATTTTATATATTCTAATTATTACAACTAATTTTCTTTTTTTATGGATTTAAATAAATTAAAAAGCCAACTACAAACCGAAGTAGATACTGCATTTTTATACAATAGTATCGCAGCGATTCAATCAGATGATACCCTAACAAGAGTATTAAATAGTTTGGCTGAAATTGAAAAGGGACATGCTAAACACATGTTGGATAAAGTCCAAACTCTAGAGCCCAATCATACTATGCCTTCTCCATCATCCAGAGCAAAATTTCAGTTACGTTTAGGAAAACTATTTGGCTATAGTTCTATTATCAGTAATTTATCCAATATTGAAAAACAATTTGCCGTTAATGCTATTAAAAATAAAATAGAACATGGGGAAAAACTAACTGGTTTTGAACACAATCATTTAAATATTATTGAAGCGGTAAACAATAATGCAGCACTAAACGTATCGGGAGGACTTTTGTCAAAGTTTGAAAGTCGGCATAAATCTGTTGGCGGGAATGCTTTGCGTGCCGCTGTTTTAGGTTCCAATGATGGTTTAGTTTCTAATATGAGTTTGGTAATGGGAGTTGCTGGTGCAGCGGTTTCTAATAATACCATTTTATTGACAGGAATTGCAGGATTAATGGCTGGAGCAATATCCATGGCTTTAGGCGAATGGCTATCAGTACAAAGCTCAAGAGAATTAAATCAAAGACAAATTGAGTTAGAAACAGAAGAGTTAGAAGCATCACCAGAAGAAGAAAAGAAAGAATTGGTTTTGCTTTATCAGGCCAAAGGAATGAATAGTACAGAAGCACAAAAACTGGCCGACAAAGCATTTGAAAATCCGCAAACAGCGATTGACGCTATTATTACAGAAGAATTAGGGATTAATAAAGAAGAACTTGGTGGTTCCGCATGGGAAGCTGCCATAGCGTCCTTTATATTATTTGCAATTGGAGCCATTATTCCATTGTATCCATTTATGATTTTAGAAGGTAAAAACGCCATCTATTTAAGTATTGGAAGTAGTATAGTTGGGCTTTTCGGAATTGGTGCTGCCATAACTTTATTGACCGGTAAAAGTATCTTGTTTTCAGGGTTCAGGCAAGTTGCTTTTGGATTAGCAGCCGCAGCGGTAACCTATGGAATAGGAACATTAATTGGTGTTTCATTAGCCGGCTAATTGAAAAAAAAAGATGACATTTGTCATACTATTAATGAAAAATTAATATTTACTTTGAACAAACAACAATAAATATAATTATTATGAACGACGCACATTTACATTTGGTAGTAAACCATTTTCCAATAATAGGAACAATTTTGGGATTAGGGATTTTGATTGCAGGTATTGTATTGAAAAACAATACTACAAAGAATGTTGCCTATGTTCTGTTTATTGTAGCAGCTATTTTTGCTGCTTTTAGCATGTACACTGGGGAAGGAGCTGAGGAACTTGTAGAAGATATCCCAACTGTTGGTAAAAAAATTATTCATGAACATGAAGAAATTGCCGAGAAATTAGCTATTGTATTGTACTTTTTAGGCGTAGTTTCTATTGTTGGACTTATTGCAAATGTCAAAAATTGGGTTAAGGCCAATTTGGTTTCCTATTTAGCATTGACTATCGCATTAGTTGCTGTTTTTTTAGCGCAACAAGTAGGAACTTCTGGTGGTGAAATTCGTCATACCGAAATTAGACCAAATGCTATAACTGGTGCAGAACAAAATGCTACAACTGGTGAAACTAGAGAAAAAGACGAGGATTAATTTACATCTAAATAATGATTAAACCCAAAATTGAGATGCTTTTGTAGCACAATTTTGGGTTTTTTAGTATTAAAACATTTCAATTATGAAAAACGGAATCATTTTTAAAGACATAATTCCTTTTATAATTTGGTTTTCTTCAATGATAATCGGCGCTATTCTAATAGATGTTTTACTTCACCTATTTAATATTGTTTTTATTGGAAAATATTTAGGGTATTTAGGTACGGCAATCATTTTATTGTCTTTTATGTATTCGTTAAAAAAAAGAAAGGCAATAAATTTTAGCACTCCTAAAGTGCTACTAGATTATCATGAGTATTTAGCTCTTTCTGGTTCAATACTCATTTTAGTTCACGCAGGAATCCATGTTAACGCCATCTTGCCATGGTTGGCAATACTAGTGTTAGTAATTAATGTGGCAAGTGGTTTAGTTGGAAAACATCTTTTGGCACAAGCCAATAAAACGATACGAGAGAAAAAATTGGGATTAAAACAATCAGGAATGTCAGAAGATGAAATCTCTAAAGCCATTTTTTGGGATACAACTGCTATGGATAGTATGAAAAAATGGAGAGAAATACATTTACCTATTACTTATTTCCTTGGTTTATTATCTTTAATTCACATCGTTTCAGTAATCTTTTTTAACTAATGAAACAAAAACACATCTTTATTGTTATAACATTAATTATTATAGCAATTGTTATTGTATTTCCATACAAAATGTTATCGCCTGGAACATTATATCAAGCACATTCAGACATAGAAAACAATTGTTTTGCTTGCCATAGAATAGGTTCTGGAACTCCAAATGAAAGTTGTATATCTTGCCACAAAATTTCTGAAATAAGTAAAAAAAATGCTCCGCTAACGTTTCATGATAAGATTGAAAATCAAAGCTGTATTTCTTGCCACTCTGATCATAAAGGTTTAGATTCTAAATTAGCTTTAAATAAATTTGATCATAATCTGTTATCTGAAAAAGATAGAAATTCCTGTGTAAGTTGTCATGCACAACCTAAAAATGAACTTCATAATCAAGTCTCCAATTCATGCGTGAGTTGTCATTCTACAAGAAGCTGGACAGCAATATCAACTTTTAATCATGATTTAATAAATGCTAAATCAAGAAACAATTGTGCTTCTTGCCACCAAGTACCAAAAGACAATTTCCATAGTATTTCGTCAAATAAATGTCTTTCATGTCATAGTTTAAATAAATGGAAACCTTCAACATTTAATCACAACAAATACTTCGTGCTAGATAATGAACATAAGTCAAGTTGTGTAACTTGTCATAAAACTAACGATTATAAAACATATACTTGCTTTGGTTGCCACGAACATTCATTGAACAACATTAGAGGCGAACATGAAGAAGAAGGAATAACAAACTTTACTAATTGTATAAAATGTCACATAAGTACAAATGAACATGATATCCAAATGAACGAAAGTGATGTGAAAAATTACATTAATAAAGAGCTTAAAAATAATGAAGAAGGCAATGAAGATTAATAATTGGTTTTTGATTTAAATAAAAAAATTGTTAATTCGTGCTAAATAAAACCTACAATAAACTCAACTTTCATTCCCACACTTTCTGTATTTGGAAAGAAGTTCTTGAAACTGAAATTCAAGAATTAAAATTACATTTCAAAAGCAAACATCATAGTTATTACTACTTCACAAATGACGGTGTTTATAGATTTTCCAATCATTGGGGGAGAGTAGCCAATTGTCATTGGAGATTGATTCCTTTAGCCAATTACAAAAGCCAAAAGGCAATAGTGGGATTTGCACCTTGGGGTGATTTTTATGCCAATGACGATGCTAATGCGTTATTTTTTATCAAAGTAAATTATAGGACTCGAGAAGTGAATTTCTATCATAAACACACTTCAGAATTGATAGAAAACTTAGTATTTCGAAATGCTAAAGAAACAGCCAAAACTATTAAAATCATTAAGCAAGTCCTAATAGAAAAAGAGTGGGCAAAACATTTAAATTATACTGATTTAGAGGTTTTGAGAAAAGAGATCGTGCAGGAATTAGTAAATTCTAAATTGAATTTTTTGGAGATAAAAAGAAAGTTTCAATAGCACGAAATGGTGACTAGAGTAGGGGAAAGACTTGCGTTTTTTTTTAATCAACGAATATCAATTCCAACTTTTAAATCTGAAGTATTTGTTCTTGGTTTTTTAATCGTTCAATTAGTAAATTCATCATTCTCTTGTTTAAATTGGATGAGTTTTGGATGTATTCATTATATTCACTAATGGTAAATAATCCTAAAACAATTCCTTTTAGAGAATTTCTAAACTTGATATCCCGCTGAATTACATTCTCAATGTAATCCATTTTTTTTTGGGGAGTGAGATCAAAGAAAACATTTTTTTGTTTAACCGCATAATTTATAAAAACGGCTACCAATAAATCATTTTGTATTTTTAAAATTGGGCGTAACGTTTCGTTTTGAAACTTTTCTTCGGTAGATGATTGAATTGTAGTATTTCCAAATATTTCTCCTCTAAATGATACGATGGTATTATCTCTAGTTTCCATTTTTTATTTTAAAGGTAAAAAAAACCTCTGTTGTTTAACAGAGGTTTAATTATAGTTATTAAGAAATGATTGTTAATTATTTCATTGTAAAAGTTACTCTTCTTACTAATTTTCTAGCGTAATCAGACTTTTTATCTACAGATGCATCTTCACCAGCTGAAAGAATAGTAATTCTTGAAGAATCTATACCTGCTTTCTTAAATATGTTTTTTACTCTTTCAGATCTACTCATAGCAAGTTTGTCATTGAAAGAACTTCGTCCAATTTCATCTGAAAATCCTTTAATTTCAACAGTTGCAGATGGGTTGTTTCTTAGATAATTTAATACAAACCCAATATTGTCAGTAGATTCATTATTTGGAAAAGATTTGTTAGTGTCAAAATAAGCAGAAATATAACCCTCATTGATTAATCGTTTGATTACTTCATCATTAGTACTGCTCTGAATTAATGCATTGTTATTCGTAATGGATTTATCCATATATTTTTCTAATTCATCAGCAATTCCATTGTTGTTTAAGTCAACCATTCTTCCTTTGGTGTCAACAGCAACACCGGTTAAAGAATTATTTTCAAGATCCAAATAATCTGGAACGCCATCTTTATCAGTATCGTTCATCATAGTCTCTAATTCACCTATACGATTATCGAGTTTGTCAATTTCTTGCTTATTTTTATCTTGAATAATTGCCCAATCTCCATGAATTTGTTCACTTCCGAATGAAAAAGAAAGTCCAACTGAAGTTACAATCATTTGCCCTGATAAATTATTTGAAGAAGCTGAAAGAGACCCATCCCAATTAAAATGTTGTCTATAGCTATTTAAAACACTTATATCCGTAAGAATTGATACTGATTTTGTGATTCTGAACTGTGGTGAAAATCCAACAATCATACCGCCATTTAATTCATCGATATTTACAATATAAGAATGCATTCTTGCTATTTGTATACCTCCATGCAATAATAATCCAAACCTTCCAGCAGGTTCTTCAATATTAAATAGTCTTATTGCATTAATTACACCTTGAAAATCAGTTCTATATTGATATGTTTCAAATGGAATACTTCCGCTTCCTGATTGATTCGTAAACTTATCATAGGCAAAACCTAATTTTACTCCAAATTTTGGACTTAACATATAACGTGCGGCTATTTCAAATGAATTTGCCTGAATTCCACCAAGAAATTTACCTGGACTACTAGAATAATAACCATCTTTATAGGGCTTTATTCCTTTGGCTTGCCCGGCAGATAATTCAATTGACCATCTATTGTAACTATCAACATGAACATTTGCAGTATCAACTACTTGAGCATTAATAGCAGAAAAAGTTATTAACGTAAGGGATAATAGGAGTAAGTTTCTTTTCATAATGTAAATTTAGGTTTAAATAAATCAAGTTAAATAAAACTTAAAATCTAAGCTAGACAAAAGTAATAGATTTAAATTAATAATCAATTCTTTTAAATAAAATTGTACTAAAATTAAGGACTAAAGTTTAAATTTGTATTAATTAAAACAACTTAAAATGAGATTTCATACGCGAAAATGGGTAAAACCTGAAGATTTAAATCCAAACAGCACATTATTTGGAGGACGTTTATTAGCATGGATAGATGAAGAATTGGCACTTTATGCAATCATTCAAGTAGAAAGTCCAAAAATTGTGACAAAACACATGTCTGAAATTAATTTTAGAAGCTCTGCCAAACAAGGTGATATTATAGAAATCGGCATTGATGTGGTAAGATTTGGAAATACATCAATTACGTTAACATGCCAAGCAAGAAATATGATGACAAGAGAAATAATTATTACAATAGACAACATTACTATGGTTAGTTTAGGATTGGATGGGAAACCAAAACCACATGGAAAAACTGCAATCGAGTATATTCAAGATCGTTTGGGTGATGAATATTAATCAATTCTATAGTATATTATCAATATAAAATGGTCCTAAATGTATAGCAGAAGCATACATTTAGGATTATTTACATACAAAAAGCATCTTACTTTTACAATGATTATCAATCTATGAGCAAACGTGATTTAAAAAAATATTTATTAGAATTAAACAAAGAACAACTTGAATTACAACTCTTAGAACTCTATGATAAGTTTTCGAATGTGAAGGTTTACTATGATTTTGTTTTTAAACCCAATGAAGTTACTTTAGTTAAAGAAGCTAAGCTTAAAATTTCTAATGAATATTTTCCAATTCGAGGGAAAAGACCAAAGATGCGCCGTTCTATTGCTCAAAAATTCATCAAACATTATATAAGTCTTGGCGTAGATTCCTTCATTATTGCGGATATCATGCTTTATAATCTTGAAATCGCACAATCATTATCATCAGAAAAAGTAATTAAACAAGAGTTGTTTTTTAAAAGCATGCTCAATTCATTTCAGCAAGCGGTTAGTTTTATGATTGAAAAAGGAATTTTAGCTGAATTTCAAAATAGAGTAGTAGCCATAAAAGAAACAGCAACCACTCAAGACTGGGCGAATAAATATGATTTTAATGCTATTGCGGAAAGATTTGAATGATCAACTTTTAAAAAACAATTTATTAATATTGGATTACCCTTTTTTAGACGTATTTTCGCAAAATTATCAAAATCATGATGTCTCAAAAAGATTTACATTCCGAAATTGAAGAAAAGAAGGAGCTTTACGGTTACCAAAAAGGAGATATTGATAAGATTTTTGAGCGTTTAGATAATGAAAAAAGCAATTATCATTTGCTTTATCAATTACCAACTGGAGGTGGAAAAACAGTTGTCTTTTCAGAAATTGTTCGTCGTTATATAGCTTCCCATAATAAGAAAGTTGTTGTTTTAACGCATCGAATAGAACTTTGTAAGCAGACTTCTAAAATGCTAAAAGGTTTTGAAGTAAAAAACAAAGTTATCAATAGTAAGATTAAAGAATTACCAGATCAGAATGAGTATTCTTGTTTTGTGGCCATGGTTGAAACTTTAAAAAATCGTTTAAACGACGAAAAATTACTCATAGATAATGTTGGATTAGTGATTATAGACGAAGCACATTATAATTCGTTTAGAAAATTATTAAGTTCTTTTAAAAATTCATTTATTCTTGGTGTTACAGCAACTCCTTTGAGTTCCAACATCAAATTACCCATGCATGAAAACTATGATGATTTAATAGTTGGTGATACCATCCAAAATTTAATTGATAATGGTTTTTTAGCAAAAGCTACAACCTATAGTTATGACGTAGGTTTAACATCCTTAAAAGTTGGTATAAATGGTGATTATACTGTAAAATCATCCGATGATTTATATACCAATATGATCATGCAAGAAAAGTTATTGCATGCTTATACCGAAAAATGTAGTGGTAAAAAAACTTTGATATTTAATAATGGTATCAATACTTCCTTATATGTTTATGAAACATTTAAGGACGCTAAACTTCCTATACGCCATTTAGATAATACAACTTCACCTGAAGATAGAAAAGATATTTTGCAATGGTTTAAAAAAACACCCGATGCAATTCTAACATCTGTTGGTATTTTAACAACAGGTTTTGATGAACCAACAGTAGAATGTATTATCTTAAACCGTGCAACAAAATCATTAACCTTGTATTTTCAAATGATTGGACGTGGTTCAAGAAAATTACCGCATAAAGACAACTTCAATGTTATTGATTTAGGAAACAATGCCTTGCGATTTGGTTTATGGAATGAAACAGTAGATTGGCAACATATTTTTAAATCCCCAGAATATTATTTAGAAAATCTACGTGAAGATGCAGAAATTGAGTTAAATTTTAAATATATAATGCCCGAAGTTATTCGTTTAAAATTCATTAACAGTAAAGATATCACTATTGATATTGAAACCGAATTTAAAAGAATTACGTCTTTAAATCTTCGTTCAAAAGTTGTATTGGAAATGTCCATTGAGCAACATGCCAAAATGTGTGTCGATAATGCCGAGGAATTAATTCAAACAAGAATGCTTTCAAAATTACTAAGTGATGATATAGAAAGCCGAGTTAAAAGATATGTAAATTGTTTAGGGAAAACCAGTAAGAATTATAAAGAATGGTTGATTGATGATTATACATCTAAACTAAATTTGGAAATAGGTAAATTATTTAGACAAAA
>CAIMMM010000169.1 GCA_903842575.1 uncultured Bacteroidota bacterium
AATCTTGGACCAGCTATCAATACTGAAGGAAGAGAAACTTTCCCTTTTGTTTCCGCTAAAAATGAATTATACTTTGCCTCTGATGGTCATCCAGGATTAGGCGGTTTGGATATTTTTATCGCAAAAATAGAAAAAGATGGTTCTATTAAAAAAGTCTTAAATGTTGGAGCAGATGCAAACACTTCAAAAGATGATTTTGCCTTAATTATAAATACAGATAATAAAAGAGGTTTCTTAAGTTCCAATAGAGATGGTGGCCAAGGAAATGATGATATTTATAAATTTATTGAAAATAAAGAAATATTCTGTGAGCAAATTCTTTTTGGAGTAATTACAGATGAGGATACAAAAGCTGTTTTGCCAAATACAAAACTCACTTTATCCGATGAAAAATTCAATAAAATAAAAGAAACTACATCAGATGCTGAAGGCAAGTATGAATTTACAGAAGTGGAATGTGGTAAGAAATACTATGTAAAAGCTGAATTAGAAAATTACACTACCAAAGAAGTTCCTGTAATTATTGGCAGTGAAAACGGAAAAACAGAATTAAACATAGAGCTTAAGACAAAAATATGTACCGCTAAAATTGGTGATGATTTAGCAAATTGCTTTAAAATCAATCTAATTTATTTTGATTTAGACAAATGGAACATCAGACCTGATGCTACAGTTGATTTGGCTAAATTATTGGATGTAATGAATCAAAATCCATCCATGAAGATTGATATGCGTTCCCATACAGATAGTCGTGCTTCCTATAAGTATAACGAAAAATTATCAGACCGTAGAGCAAAATCAACTATGGAATGGTTAATTAAAAAAGGCATTAGTAAAGATAGATTAACAGCCAAAGGATATGGTGAATCGCAACTTGTGAATAAGTGTTCCGATGGCGTACAATGTACCGAAGAAGAACATCAATTGAACAGAAGAAGTGAATTTATTATTACAGCATTGTAAAATGAATTAGAAATATAAAATATATTCCAAAGCATCCCGACTAAAAAGGGATGCTTTTTTTATGTTCCATAATATACTATTTAATTCAAATCATTATCACATCCAACGGGTTATTATTATAAGAAAATAAATAGAAGCAAAATAAAAAATTACAAAAAAAGTTATTCATTTAACCTAGAATCAATTTCATATCACATGCAACTTATTTTATAATAGATGTTATCAAAAAAACATTTATTTTTTTGTAAGTTATTTCGATATAATAATGTTAATTATTGCTTTTTATCTATAAAATATGCTCTTTATCGATTTATTTTTTGATTTGTATTGATATATATACTAATTTAGTACTATGAAAGTTATGTTTTAACCCTAAAATCTATTAAAAACTAGTTAAATGAATTATGAAAATTTTGTATTACCTAATATATGTAACAAAAAAGTCAAATCTTCATCAAACCTAAATCTATACTAAAATGAAGACTACTATTATTTTGAAAAAAAAGGACACAAATCTTTCTTCGTTTGTATCAAGATTTATTATATTAATTATTGTATTTAACACGGTAATTGTTTTAGGACAATCCAATTCATGTATTGCTGAATTAAAAGTAGAAAAAGATAGAAACACAAGAAGCACTCCCGCCGATGGAACTTATTATGCGATGCTCATCTCAAATAAAGGTAATTCTGCTCAGGTATTTTCCCTGTCATCATTAAATATAACTAATTGCTCTAATAGTGATGGCAGTAGCAGCGAAAAAAATGTAAACCTTGAATCTGTATTTTTAGATAAAAATCGAAATTTAATAAAAAAAATTAGCGTAAAATCAGGAGAGACTATTTCCTTTTTTGTACATATACTAGTTCCTTCTAACACTCCATTTGATAAATGGTGCTGTACTCAAATTACAGCTAACTCAATATCATGTGAAAATTATAAAGTAGATACCATTTTACACACTTTATTTATTAATCCGAACGATAACTAACTATTTAATTAAAAACACAATATTGAGTTTATTAACCCTAAATATTATTAAAACGAAGAAATATTTACATTTATTTTGTAACCTAAAAAATACAAAATATATTGTAATAATATTATTGCTATTTATATCTTCCCTAATGTTAGGTCAAACTGTAACTCCATTTAAAACTGTGGTAACAAACACTAATGCATGTGGAACTATAGATGTCCAATTAAACATTACTGGAGCAAATCCAATACAAAGACCACTTGAAGTAGTTTTGATAATAGACATTTCTGGAAGTATGTCAAACACAATTACTGGAGATACTAGTAGTTCAATGGATAATGCAAAAGATGCAGCTACTGATTTCATCAATACTTTTTTTAATGGTATCAATAATCCTACTGGTCTAAACAGATTAGGAATAGTTACTTACAGTAATACCGCAACAATTAGACAAGGATTAACTCTTACTGCAGGAAAACCAGGACTTTTATCAATTATAAACGGGCTTATTCCTGGAGGATCTACCAATATTCAAGATGGTATTGTAAAAGGTGATGAAGTATTATCAGCTGGAACGTTCAACTGTGTAACATCAAGAAGTCTGATTTTATTAACTGATGGCGTTGCCAATCTAACAGGATTAGGAGGCTCTTCTTGCTCCAGTGGAACTTCTGGAACTTGTATACAAAGTGCCATTACTGCTGCTACTGAAGCTAAAACCAATATTATATCTGGTATCACTTACAATAATCAAATATTCAGTATTGGCCTTTTTGGGGGCATTTCTGGAACAGATCAAACCAATGCAACATTTTGCTTAAATAGTATTCAATCTGGAGGTGCGTTTTTTACAGAAAGTGGCGCTAATTTAACTGGAATTTATGCACAAGTTTTTTCTCATTTATCTTGGGTTGCTCAACAACTTACTGCTACATCTTTCGAAACAGAAACGATCAGTCTCAATTTCGACATAGTCCCCGGATCAATAACAGTCTCCAAAGGAATTTTTACGCAAACCGGTCAAGTTATTTCTTGGAATTTTGACTTCTTAAATGTAGAAACTATTTTCCTAAAATATAGATTGACTCCTAAAGTTAATGTTTGCAGTAGTCAAAATGTTAGTACTTCTAGACTTGATTATCAAAATTCAGCTTGTGTAACTACATTCCAAAACATAACTACTCCAACCTACTGTGTACCTTGTCCTCCAACAATAACTAATGGAACAATTAGTTCCTGTTATCCTACTGTTGCATTAGCAGAAGCCGCAGCAATAGCAGCAACATCTTCATCAAACAATTGTGCTGCTTCGTTGACTATTACAGCATCTACAGTTGGAACATGTTCGGCAGTGATTACAGTGTTAGTAACTAATGGCTGTTATAGCAATTCTACAACATATAACACAAAAATTGACAATACTATACCTGTTCTTTCTGGTCAAGGAACTGCTGCAACAATAAGTTGTCCTGCAACGCCTAGTTTTACAGCTCCAAATGCAACGGATAATTGTTCAGGAACTCCTATAATTACTTTTACAGATAATACAATTACAGGATCTTGTGCTGGAAATTATACTGTTACGAGAACTTGGATTGCTACTGATTCATGTGGAAATGTTTCGCTACCGGTTTCTCAAACCATTATAATTGAAGATACAACTGCTCCTGTTATATCTAGTTTACCTAGTCCAACTACACTAAATTATTCTAGTATTCTATCATTTCAACAAGCTGTTACAACGGATGAATGTAGTAATGTAAATCTTATTTTCGTAGATACACCTACAACACCAAATTGTAATGGTTCCTATTCTATAACTAGAACTTGGACAGCTTCAGATGAATGTAATAATTCAAGTACAGCATCACAAGTTATAAATATAAATCCAGCTCATTTTTTAGCAAATGACGACACTGGAACTACTATAAATGGGTCCATTGGTGGAACTGCTTTTACTAATATACTTATTAATGACACTCTTGATGGTGTTTATATCACTAATCCTGCTCTTGTTACCATTACTTTTGTTTCATCAACTAATGCTGGTGTTACTCTTTCTGGGAATGATGTAATCGTAGCGGCAGGAACACCTGATGGTAACTATACTTTGACATACCAAATTTGCGGCACATCTGCGACATGTAGTTGTGATACGGCGATAGTGACTGTGACTGTTGGCGTTATAGGTATTGTGGGTATTGATGCTGTTAATGATACTTATAATGTTAATTGTACCAATGTTGGTTTAATTGGCAGCATAATTTCTAATGATATACTCAATAATATTAGTGTTTCTATAAGTGAAATTAATTTATCAATATTAAGTGGTTCTTATCCAAATTTAAATATTGACACTAACGGAAATATTTCACTAACAAGCGCTGGTGGTTGTGGTGATTATGTATTTACATATAAAATATGTGAAGTATTAAATCCAACAAATTGTGATACAGCAACTATTACTGTTTCAATTAGTGATACTACAGCTCCAACATTTGACCAAATTACACCAACTGAAATTTCTGTATCTTGTGATGCCATTCCTCCCGCAACTGTTTTAACAGCAACTGATAATTGTAGTATTGCTACTGTAGCTATGACTGAAGCAACAACACCTGGCATTTGTCCTTCTACATATACTTTAATAAGAACTTGGACAGCGACAGATTTATGTGGAAATCCTGCTTCAGTATCTCAAACAATTCATGTTTCTGATACAACAGGGACATATATTATTGGTGACTTTCAAATTAAAATAGAAACAACTTGTGATGCTATACCTCCTAAACCAGAATTAGTATTTGGTGATAATTGTTCAACTGTGGGAGTACCTGTTTATACATCTGT
>CAIMMM010000170.1 GCA_903842575.1 uncultured Bacteroidota bacterium
AACAGGCTGATCTCCCCCAAGAGCTCATATCGACGGGGGGGTTTGGCACCTCGATGTCGGCTCGTCACATCCTGGGGCTGGAGAAGGTCCCAAGGGTTGGGCTGTTCGCCCATTAAAGTGGCACGCGAGCTGGGTTCAGAACGTCGTGAGACAGTTCGGTCTCTATCTACTGTGGGCGCAAGAAATTTGAGTGGATCTGATTCTAGTACGAGAGGACCGAATTGGACTAACCTCTGGTGTATCTGTTGTTCCGCCAGGAGCATCGCAGAGTAGCTACGTTGGGAAGGGATAAGCGCTGAAAGCATATAAGCGCGAAACCCAACACAAGATGAGATTTCTTTTAAGGGTCGTGGGAGATGACCACGTTGATAGGCTCTAGATGTAAAGGCAGTAATGTCATAGTCGAGTAGTACTAATAACCCGTAAGCTTATGTACACTTTTCCCCCCGCCTCGGCGGGGGGAAGAAACTTTCTTAAAACTTTTTATTTTCTTTATCTCAGTATGTTAAGATATTTGCTCGACGCGAGCAGTTGCTGGTTGATAGTTGAAAGTTGTTGAAGAAATTCATCAACCGATAACCAAAAACCAACAACTAACCCCTTAAGGTGGTTATTGCGGCGGGGCTCACCTCTTCCCATCCCGAACAGAGTAGTTAAGCCCGCCTGCGCAGATGGTACTGCAGTTATGTGGGAGAGTATGTCGTCGCCTTTTTTAGAAAGTCCTTCACGAAAGTGAGGGACTTTTTGTTTTTTATACCTAAAGCGTGAGGGATTGAAATAGTATCTCCCGATTTGTTAACTAACAAGGCGGGAATACAATGGACAGCCCAACCCGAAGAGACCACGTCATACGTTTGAAATGTATTCCAATAAAAAACCCACTCTAAAAAGTGGGCTTTATTAGTTGTAAAAAGGTTAGTTTATTACGCCAACATCGTAACTGGATTTTCTAAGAACTGTCTTAACGATTGCAGGAATTGTGCTCCTGTAGCACCGTCAACCGTTCTATGGTCGCAAGCTAACGTTAATGTCATCGTATTACCCACCACAATTTGACCGTTTCTCACTACTGGTTTTTCTTCAATAGCACCTACGGATAGGATAGCAGAATTTGGTTGGTTAATGATAGAAGTGAAGGATTGAATACCAAACATTCCTAGGTTAGAAACCGTAAACGTACTTCCTTCCATTTCGGCTGGTTGCAGTTTCTTGCTTTTTGCTTTTCCTGCTAAGTCTTTAACGTTGCCACCAATTTGAGTCAAACTCATTTGATCTGTGAAACGCAGTACTGGTACAACCAATCCATCTTCAACAGCTACTGCCACTCCAACGTTTACATGGTAATTAATTGTTATAGCGTCTTCTCTCCATTGAGAGTTTACTTTTGGATGTTTTTTCAATGCCATTGCACACGCTTTGATGACCATATCGTTGAATGATACTTTGGTATCGGGAATGCTATTGATAATGGCTCTCGATTTTATCGCTTCGTCCATACCCACTTCTATAGTTAAATAGAAATGTGGTGCTGTGAAAATAGATTCAGCAAGACGTTTCGCAATGGTTTTTCGCATTTGCGAGTTTTTGATTTCTTCTGATAAGGTTTCGCCGGCTGGAACAAATGGTTTTGCAACTGTTGTTGGTTGAGTTCCCTCGACTGCGCTCGGGATGACATTTGGTGCTTGTGACGCTGCGCCAGGGGTAAAGTTTTCCACATCACTTTTCGTGATACGACCGTTTTCTCCTGAACCTTTTACTTGTGATAAATTGATTCCATTTTCCTTAGCGATTTGTTTGGCCAATGGGGATGCGAAAATTCTTCCTGTATTTTCAGTTGTTGGTTGTTGGTTGTCGGTTATTGGTGTAATAGTCGCAGTTGATTCCGATGTAACTGAAGTTAATGCAGGAGCGGCTCCCCCTTTTTTATAATTTTCCGCTATGCCGGTAATGTCAGTTCCTTCTGGGCCGATGATGGCTAAAACACTATCAACTGGAGCCGATTGTCCTTCTTGAATTCCAATGAATAAAAGTGTTCCTGAATTGAAAGATTCGAATTCCATAGTGGCTTTATCGGTTTCAATTTCGGCAAGGATATCGCCTTCGGCAACTTTATCTCCTACTTTTTTTAACCAAGTTGCTACGGTTCCTTCTGTCATGGTGTCACTAAGGCGCGGCATCGTTACAACTACAACTCCTTTTGGTAAAGAGGTTGTTGGTTGTTGGTTGTCGGTTGTTGGTTTTGTTTCAGTTGGAGCAATTGGCGCTTCTTCAACTTTAGTTTGCTTCGTCTGTTCGCTATCGCTCGAGTCTGTTGCTGGAGCAGTAGCATTACCGTCTGAAATTAATCCTGAAATATCTTCGCCATCATTCCCAATAATAGCAAGGAGTGAATCTACAGGCGCGGTTTGTCCTTCGGGAATTCCTATGTATAATAAAGTACCTGCATTGAAAGATTCAAATTCCATCGTAGCTTTATCGGTTTCGATTTCGGCAAGAATATCCCCTTCTTTTATGACATCGCCAACTTTTTTAAGCCAAGTAGCAACTGTACCCTCGGTCATTGTATCGCTCAAGCGCGGCATTGTGATTTTTGTTGCCATAATTATAGTCTATGAGGGATGAAAGGATAGTTTTCTTGTTCGTAAACCACATCATACAATTGTTGTATTTCAGGGAATGCAGACTCTTCGGCAAATGTTACACATTCTTCTACTAAGTCTTTTACTCTTTCATCAATGACTTCAATTTCGGCTTCTGTAGCGTAATTGTTTTCTTTGATGATATCCAACACTTGTGTGATTGGGTCAATTTTTCTGTACTCTTCTACTTCTTCTTTGGAACGATATAATTGTGCGTCAGACATAGAGTGACCTCTATAACGGTATGTTTTCATTTCTAAGAAGGTTGGTCCATCGCCACGACGAGCTCTTTCCATAGCTTCGTGCATCGCTTCGGCAACTTTTACAGGATTCATTCCATCTACAGGTCCGCAGGGCATTTCGTATCCTAAACCTAATTTCCAAATATCTGTATGATTAGCTGTTCTTTCTACAGAAGTACCCATGGCATATCCATTGTTCTCGCATATGAATACTACGGGTAATTTCCATAGCATTGCCATATTAAAAGCTTCGTGTAATGAACCTTGTCGTGCAGCACCATCACCAAAATAGGTTAGGGTTACACCACCGGTTTCGAAATATTTATCGGCGAAAGCCATACCTGCACCTACTGGACTTTGAGCTCCAACGATACCATGACCTCCATAAAATCCGTGTTCCTTTGAAAATATATGCATGGAGCCACCCATTCCTTTGGAAGTCCCCGTTACTTTGCCTAGAAGTTCTGCCATTACTTTTCTTGGGTCAACTCCCATTCCAATGGGCTGCACGTGATTACGATAGGCAGTAATCATTTTATCTTTACCTCCTAAATTCATAGCGTGTAAAGCACCCGCTAATACGGCTTCTTGTCCATTATACAAGTGAAGAAATCCTCTAACTTTTTGTTGAATATAAAGTGCTGCAAGCTTGTCTTCGAATTTTCTCCAAAGTAGCATGTCTTCATACCATTTTAAATAAACTTCTTTTGTTACTTCTTTCATTTTTTTTGTTGCTAAATCGTTATGGTGTGTTACATACTATTGAACGCAAAATAGTTCACTCACTCACAAATTTGCGAAGAGCAAAAGTAAAACATTCCGAGTAAGCAATAAAATTTAATAGCGTAATTTTTAGATTTTAAAGGAAGTTTTTGTCAAACGTTAACGGAAGTAAATTTTTAATGGAATCCGACTTGTATATTTCACCGGATTCTCCCATGAAATAAATTTCTATAGCGGTGTTTTGCTTCGACTCATATTCAGAAATAGATTGTCTGCAAGCGCCACAAGGCGGAATAGGGGAAGTAGTTTTATTGGTGTCTGATGCAGCAGAAATAGCCATTTTTACGATTTTAGCATCAGGATAAATAGCGCCTGTTTGAAAAACCGCAACTCTTTCTGCACAAAGTCCCGAAGGATAAGCTGCGTTTTCCTGATTGGAACCTAAAACAATTTTATCATTGTCTAATAAAATAGCCGCACCAACTCTAAATTTTGAATAGGGTGCATACGCTTTTTTTCGAATTTCCACAGCTTGCTGCATTAAAGATTGAATGTCTTTTGGCAATTCTTCAATGGATTGATAAGCAGTGAAAGTGGTATTGATGTTGACTTGTTTCATTGTTTATGAGGAAAAAAAATCCAAATTTCAACCTCGATACTTCGGGAGAAATTTGGACAATTACTATATAATTTACTTGTTACTAATATTCTTCATATTTATCACCAAAGTTAAACGATAATGAGAAACGGAGCGTGTTTTCCAAAGGGTTTTTTACTTTGGATGCAGAGAAAAGATAAGAAACATCCACTTTTACTACATTGTATTTGAAACCGGCTCCAAGGGAAAAGAATTTTCTAGCGCCTTTCATGGGACTTTCATGAAAATAGCCTAAACGAAACGCAAAAGAATCTTGGTATAAATATTCTGTCCCAACGGAATACGTGAATTCTTTTAGCTCTTCGCTAAATCCTCCAGGGGCATCATTGAATGATTTAAAAATACCTGAAACCCAATTTATTTTATTATAGTCATTTACGTTTTGTTGTCGTAAATCAATTTCCTCTTGTGTTGTTATTAAACCATCTCCGTTCAAATCGGCACTTTGAGGTGATGGTACTAAAAGTTTAGCAAATTCAACACTTACGGAAACTTTATTATAGTCATCCAATATAAAATCAAATCCGCCACCCAATTTCATATTGGCAGGTAGGAAGTTGGCGCTATTATCATCGGAAGCACCAGCATCATAATTTATTTTTGGACCCATATTTTGGAAATTAAATCCAATACGATATCTTCCATTGAACGTATTATAAGCTATTTCTTCTGATTGGTAAAACCCTGCTACATCTACCGCAAAGGAAGTTGCTGGTTTAGCATCCCCTGACCCAGCACTTGCAATTCTAAGTGCAGAACGGATATATCTACCTGCAACTGACATGGCAAAGCGTTCGCTTAATTTTAAGGAATAGGAAGCATCTAAAGCTAATTCACTTGGTTTTACAATTACTGGATCGTCTTCGGCAAACTGTCTTAGTTCAATTTCACCCAATCCAAAATAACGTAAACTAGCTGCAAAGGCACTTCGCTCATTAAATCTATTAAAATAAGTAACTTGGCCTAATGAAATATCGTTTACTAAATCGGTTAAATAAGGAGTGTAACTCGTTGTAAATCCTTGTTTTTCTAGCGAAAACGCATATTTAGCAGGATTCCATTGTTGTGAAAAAGCATCGGCGGAAGTAGCCACACCTTGGTCGGCCATACCTGCAGCACGCGCATCGGCTGCAACTAATAAAAAGGGTACTCCAGTGGTGATTACGAAACTTTCTTGTTGCGCATTTATGTTTTGTATTGTTACTACTAAGAAGAGTAGTATTGCAATTTTTCTCATATCCATTTTTTTCATATAATTACAAATATAGTATTTTCCTAAAGTATTACAAGTTTTTCTATTTTTTCGGTCTTTTTATTCGTTAAAGTGGACTTTACAGTAAGTTTATAGATGTAAACACCCTTCCCAATTCGATCCCCAAAGTCGTCTTTTCCATCCCAAGTCACCTCCCGAGAAAGGAAACCGTCGGTGGTAACAGTTTGGTTTTTTGTCCATACAATTTTACCCGTTATAGTCATGACTTGCACCTGAACTTCTAGTGGCTCGAAGGGTCGGTTATGTGAAAACCAAAATTCGGTATAATTAACAAATGGGTTGGGATAATTTAAAACGTTTTTCAATTCTATCTTGTCATCACCCACGACCACAAATTGGATTTCGGCAGTTATTGGATTATTGTATACATCCCATGCTTTGAAAGTTATGGTATGTAGTCCAATCGCTAAATTCCTATACGGAAATCGAACCCGGCCTTTGGTGTAATCGTTCAATTCGGTTTCGTAATAATCATTCATGATGTAAGGCTTGGTTTCATCTCCATCAAGAATACCAACAATGTCATGACCAATACCACTGGCGGTATTAATTCCGTGTTCGTCCTGAAGAATGGCCAATAAAAAGGGAGAATCATTGGTAATGCCTCCATTGATAAAAGTCTCATCATTCATATAGAGTTTTACTGTTGGACCAATATTATCTGCAACGGCATTGGTGTTAATTCCGCCAATTTTAATATCTGTATTGTAGCCTGTTTTGTCTAATAATAGCTGATTTCTTTTGGCATAAAAACTAATTCTACCATTGCTAACAGGGATTCGAATGTCTCTTGGGACAACAAATCCAAACTCAAAATTTCCATTAGTAACGGAGGCATTTCCTCTAAAAATAGTTTCTCCTAAGATGTTGAAATTCATTATAGGGCTGTTGCCATCATTGTCTAATGTAGAGCGATTAATAGATTTGTCAAAAATATTTACAGAAAGATCTCCGTTGTAAGTTGTTAAAAGGACTCCGTTTTCATCTTGCACTTCTCCTGTTAATTTCACATAGGCTAACGATTGTAAATCCTCAATAGGTTGCAAAATAGCAACATCATTTACTTTGGTTAAAACTATTTTTGGTTTTGGAATAGCAAGCATCAAAGCAGGATCTCCAAGATAAAAAACCACATTGGTAGAGGAATTTGGACTGCTATTTTTGGAAAGGCGCAACGCTTCCGCAATGGAAGTATACTCATTGGAGTTGTATGAAAATAAGTATTGCGCTAATCTATCGTTAAAATCTTGGGCTGTACTTTGACCAATGGAGCGGATAGTAGTTATCATGGAAATGGCACCGCCCTTTGGATTCCAATAGGTATATTCCCCAGCGGTTGGTCGGTAAGGATTGTCAAAACGAGAAAAATCGCAGGTGATGGTAATAAATAAAGGATAACGGAATCGGTTTGATAAATTTTGCCCATCCGATTTTTCCCAAATGCGTTCGCCAGACAAACCATCTTCACCACCATGTCCTAAATAGTTGAAAACTAAGGCGCCTTTTTCGAAAGCACTAAAAAGTTCTTCGCGTGCTTTTGGGTAACGGTTTCCGCCGGATGACGTTTCTTGTTGGTAGGAGTCAAGCAATATTTTTTTGACATTAATAAATGGTTTTTCAGAAGCAATCACATCCGATAATTGATTTTGCCTTTGTTGTAATTGGGCATCGGAAGTTTTGTCAGAATCATCTGCGATGGCTACATAATTATTTCTCCAACTACCATAAGATTTCAAATCATGATATTCTAGGACTTTGTTAACCATTTCATCGGCTTGATTTGTGGAGCTAACAATCATTCTACCCACTGCAATGTCAATTCCGCCAAAATTATAAAGGACGTTTCCTTCATTGGCATCCATTAATCCAAAAAAGTCATCCGAACAAAAGGATGTTTCTCCTGCAGAATAACTATTCAACGCGTGATAAATTGGGACAATATTGGTGTTGTTTTGAATTCTATCTTTGAAATCATAGGATGCATCCCCAAAAAGATTGATGTATTTAACTCTTTTTTCTGGGGAAGAAGCATTAAAGTAAACATATTTTACAAAATTTCTAATAGCGGCAACATCTTGTTTCCCAGATGAAAATTCAGTATAAATAGTTTCCAGGTTAACTACTTTCACATTTAAATGAGAATAATTTCTATGAAAAGCGGCGAGTTTCTCAGCTTGAGCATTTAGAAATTTGGGTGTAATAATTAAATAATCAACATCTTCAAACTGATTTTGATTATTGTTGAAAATAGTTCCTTTTAAATTTTGGGTGGTAACTTTGGTTTGTGATTCTTTTAAAGGAGAAAAATAATCATTGTTGTCAACAGCAATGTATTTTCTAACTTCTCCCATATCTGCTTTGAAAGAAAAACTGCTTTGGTCTGCATTTTCTGTTTTAGTAACATTATAAATATCTGTAATATCCCAAACTTGTTTAATGGAGGATGCATTTGAAATCTGATATTCGCCGATACCTATTAAAGTACTGGCTAAGTTATATTGAAATCGAAATTGTTTATTATATCCTTGTAAATTTCTTTTGGCAGTAAGATTAATGTAGTCTAAATACCCTTTTGAACT
This sequence comes from uncultured Bacteroidota bacterium, assembly GCA_903842575.1. Taxonomy (GTDB): domain Bacteria; phylum Bacteroidota; class Bacteroidia; order Flavobacteriales; family Flavobacteriaceae; genus Flavobacterium. The sequence goes on from CAIMMM010000170.1 coordinate 8,115, forward strand.
TGGAACACCATTGTTTTCATAGGTTACTTTGATTGTTGTATTTTCTGTAGCGGTAGTATTGCCATTTAAATTTCCTTCAATTGCCTCAGCACTTGAGCCCGATGGTATTCCAGAAAATGATAGATTGCCAACCAACTGATTGTTTGATTCTATTTTAAAATTGGTACTAATAGAGGAAACAGCAGCGCCATGAATACTAACTTGTATGGGTGATGAAGAAGCAATATTAGGAAAATTGAAATCAAATTCTTGACTATCTTGAAACCCAAATTGTTCTCCGAACCAAACTCTTCCCAACTTTACAATGTTAAAATTATCTAGTTCATGAAATTGATAATCATCAAATGCTGTGATGTTTGTAGTCGTATTTCCAGAAGGTTGCGCGAGGTCAACAATTCTTTTTCCATTTTCACCTTGAGCAGTTACATAATAATAGGACTTGTCACTATACAAGTTTAAGTTTGTTTTATTTTCATCACTCCAATTATCAACACCTTCGGCATAAAATATAATATAATCCTGATTGTCAAAAACACCATCATCTTCGCCGTTAAATTGTATGGCATTTTCGGTCAAATCCATTGGATAGGCTGTCGCATTGGATAATGGCACCATTCTTCCGCCATTGCCAAAAATCTTTATTTTTCTTGGATCTACTGTTGTAGAAAATCCTAAGCTTTGTAAAAAACTTTTTGAAATTTTATAGACACCCGATTTTTGGACATAAAAACGATACCAATTTCCAGAACTTAAAACAGAATTGGATGGAGGAGTTATATTATTGTCTAATTGGGAATTTCTCGATGCAATTGCATTTATGGAATATGAAAAGGATTTTAATTTTTTATAGGAGCTTCCTTCTTTAATAATTGGAGAAACGGATAGTAACCCATAATATTTGTTTCTAGCAATATTGCTTTTAAAAGTGTATTTTAATACAGATGGTATTTCATTTATAGATAAATCCCCTAGTTCTTTTTCCTGTATAGGTTCATATACTACATTTGTAATTTGAAGCGCATTTTCATTTGCTAAATTGTTTAAATCAACCTTTAAATTATAAGTTATTGCTTTTTTATAACTATCAAAATTGAAGCTTTCTGAACTAAATTGAGGGACGTTAAAACTAAAATTGCCAAAAGAAAGTTCTCTTTTTTCTATCCATTGAATAGATATGTTACGCTGTTCTTGACCTAATAGGAACAACGTGTGAAAGGTAAAAAAGGATACTATAATTATTCTTTTCATAAGAAGTGTAAACGTAAATATATTTGTTTTATTACTTGAAGTAAAAATAAATTATTTTGCAAAGGTTATTATAATAAAACTATTAATTTTGCGTTACATAAAGAATGAAGCCGGTAAATGGCAATTTAAAGATTATTTTAAAAAAGATGTTGCAGTGTAAAGCTTAATTCTTATCTTGCGCATCGAAAATTTATTACCTACTAAGCGTATGAAAGCAAATAAAATTATGACAATCAGGTTGTTACTGTCTTTAGTAATACTCTTTGGATTTACTAGTTGTAGTAAGAAGACCGACTCTAAGGGAGGTTCTAGGGCTACTGGGTGGAAAGTTAATGACAAAAAAGGTGGATTTCAGTATGCATCTAAATTCAAAAAACAAGCTACTGGTCCCGGACTTGTTATGGTTGAAGGCGGAACATTTACAATGGGAAAAGTTGCGGATGATCCTATGCACGATTGGAATAATACTCCAAATCAGCAACACGTTATGTCTTTTTATATGGACGAAACCGAAGTAACCAACATGATGTACATGGAATACTTGGATTGGTTGAAAAGAGTTTATCCACCAGACCAAGAAAACTATAAAAACATTTACGAGGGTGCTTCGCCTGACACATTAGTATGGAGAAATCGTTTGGGTTATAACGAAACGATGACTAACAATTACCTTAGACATCCTGCCTACGCAGAATATCCTGTTGTGGGTGTAAATTGGATTCAAGCAACCGAATTCTCGATTTGGAGAACCGACCGTGTGAACGAAAAAATACTTGAGGAACAAAAATACCTTAAAAAAGATGCTAAGGTTACTGATGTTACCGGTGAAAAAGTTTTTAGTACAGAAGCCTATTTAGCAACACCTTCAACTGCAATGGGTGGGGATGATAAAATTGTTTTAAAAAGAGGACAAGGTAGAGGAGCTATCAAACCTACAGCTGCCCCTGCAGCTGGAGGAGCCGGAGCTACTAATACGCAAGGAAACAGTCCTAAAAATGTATACGCACAAAGAAGTTCTGGACTTATATTGCCAGAATATAGACTGCCAACTGAAGCAGAGTGGGAATATGCTGCTGCAGCTGATGTAGGACAGAGAGAATATAATGTTTATAAAGGGCAAAAGAAATATCCTTGGTCTGGAAGTTATACTCGTTCTGGGAAAAGACAAGTTAGAGGAGATCAATTGGCTAACTTTAAACAAGGAAAAGGAGATTACGGTGGAATTGCAGGTTGGTCTGATGATGGAGCCGATATCACTAATAAAGTTAAATCATATCCTCCAAATGATTTCGGATTATATGATATGGCAGGAAATGTTGCCGAATGGGTTGCCGATGTTTACAGACCTATAGTTGATGATGAAGCAAATGACTTTAACTATTATAGAGGAAATGTTTACGAAAAAAATAAAATTGGTGATGATGGAAAAGTTGAATTAGTTACGGCTGAAACTCAAAAATATGACACTTTACCTAATGGTAAAATTATTGCGAAAAATTTCCCTGGACAAATCGCACAAGTTCCTGTAGACGAACAAGAAACCTATTTAAGACAAAATTTTGATAAATCAAATAACAAAGGGTATAGAGATGGGGATAAACAATCTACTAGATACTTTAAATTTGGTGCTTCAGAAGATGGTGATGAAAAAGGGAAGTTGAAAGATAATCAAAGAATGTATGATTCTCCTATGCATAATGTATCTACAGATAGCTTAGGAAACATGGTTAGAAAGTATGACAAATCAAATAAAAGATCTACTTTGGTAAATGATAATGTTAGAGTTTATAAAGGAGGATCTTGGAGAGATAGAGCCTATTGGTTAGACCCTGCGCAAAGAAGGTATTTTCCTCAAGATATGGCAACAGATTACATTGGATTTAGATGTGCCATGTCAAGAGTTGGGGCAAAAGCTGACAAAAAGAAAAGACCAAGAAATTAAATTTTAGTTTATAATTTATATAAAAGCCCTTTCATTAGGGCTTTTGTTTTTTTAAATTAGTTTTATGACTATTCAAAACATTCATAATTTATTTTTAAATTGTTCTTCTGTTTCAATTGATACGAGAAGGATACTGCCAAATTCTTTTTTTATAGCCATAAAAGGAGAAAATTTTGATGCCAATACATTCGCGAGGGAAGCAATAGAAAAAGGCGCTAGCTATGTTATTATTGATAATGAAGAATACTATATTGATGATAGGACAATTCTAGTTGCTAACAGTTTGAATACTTTACAAGAATTAGCAAAATACCATCGTCAATATTTAAAACTTCCTATCATCGCTTTAACAGGAAGTAACGGAAAGACTACTACAAAAGAATTGATTCAAGTTGTTTTGTCAAAAAAATATAAAACCAAAGCTACTTTAGGAAATTTGAATAACCACATTGGTGTGCCATTAACACTACTTTCTTTTTCAAAAGAAACAGAAATAGGAATTGTAGAAATGGGAGCCAATCATCAAAAAGAAATTGAATTTCTATGTGAATTGGCGCAACCGGATTATGGTTATATTACCAATTTTGGAAAAGCACATCTTGAAGGTTTTGGTGGGGTGGATGGTGTTGTCAAAGGCAAAAGTGAGATGTATACATATTTAACTCTAAGCAAAAAAGCGGTCTTTGTTAATTTAGATGATGCAATTCAAGAAGAGAAAACGAAGTTGTTAAAAAGGCATACATTTAGTCAAGAAAATCACGAAGCTTCTGTTTTTATTAATAACGTAACTGCCAATCCTTTTGTTACTATTACTACTTTAGGAATAGAAATTAAATCACAATTGATAGGGCTGTATAATGCCAATAATATTAATGCGGCAATTACTATTGGAAATCATTTTGGGGTTTCTATACAGGACATAAAAGAAGCTATTGAAGGGTATGTTCCTGATAATAATCGCTCACAAATGATGGTATTAGGTACTAATGAAATTATTTTAGACGCCTATAATGCAAACCCAAGCAGCATGACTGTTGCGCTGGAAAATTTTATTCAATTGAACAAATCTAATAAAGTTATCATTATTGGAGACATGTTTGAACTTGGCGGTGAAAGTCTTCAAGAACACAAAGCTATAGTGAATATGTTATCCAATCAAGCTAAGATTCAATGTCATTTCGTTGGAAAAGATTTTTATGCCAATGCTATGGTGAAACCCAATTTCCACTTTTATTATTCCTTTGAAGATTTTACAAAATACTTATCTCATACAAAAGTAGAAAGCCAAACACTACTCATTAAGGGCTCTCGGGGAATGGCGTTGGAGCGAACTTTAGATTACATAAACAAATGAAGCACCTTAACTAAATAAGATGCTTCAAAATTTTATATCAAAAATATTAAATATTAATTGACCAAACAGAATAACTATTCGGTGGACATTGAATTAAAACCCAACCGCCACTTTGAGTTGTTGGATACCATGTTGAATTTCCTGTAAAGTCTTTTATTTGCGTATTGTTCCAGTTTGTTGGCACCCATCTTTCTTGCCAAGAGGAAGAGTTGTTTAAGTAAACAATTAATCCTGGATTGCCATTATATCCGTTTCTTCTTGCTACATATTCATCGTCGTCAGCATATAATATAGATGAAGTTCCCGTGGCTTTGTTATTATGAATCCAAATCAAATTATTGAGTTTAGCTTTATTTAACCATTCTTCATAATCTCTATAGAAGATAGTAGGATAACCTTCTGAAGTTAAAATATAAGCATATGCCAAATTCTTATTTCCAATATTATTTGTGTCATGATTTGAAACAAAAGTTACTGCTTTAAATGGGTTTCTTTTCCACATCATATCGTCATTTAAAAGCGCCAAATTATTTCCGTCAAAAGCATCATGCATTTTATAATAACAGGCAAAATCAAAAACGGAACTATTAGCATTGTTGGCCCACCATTCAAGGGTATTAACATTGGCATCCCAATATTCTCCTACTGAAAATCCACCAACATTAGCATTCCATTGGTTAATAACCCATGGGCCAAAACCTTTCACATAATCAAACCGCCAACCATCAAATTTCATGGTGTTTTTATAATATTTCCCTACACCATCAACTCTTTGCCAAAGCCAACTCTTCACATTAGGACTAGCATGGCATAAATCAGGATATCCGCCAAATGAACCTTCGTCATTGTTTCCGTATGAATTTTTATAGAAATCAGCATAGGTTCTTGGAAATTTACCTGACGAAATAGTGGTAAATTTTGTCCAAGTTTGCGTTCCAGTAAATGGATTATTTTCTAACTTTCCGCCACTATTATGATTAAGTACCATATCGGCATAGACTTTCATGTTTTCAGTATGCGCTTTGGTTATCAAACTTTCTAATTCAGTTTTGGATCCAAATCGAGTTTCTATAGAACCATTTTGGTTATAATTCCCAAAATCGAAATAATCACATGGATCATATCCCATAGAAAAACCTCCATTTTGACCTTTTGATACTGGAGGAAGCCAAATGGAACCAATTCCGGCATTAGACCATTCTGTTACTTTTGTGCCAATGGTATTCCACCAATTGCCTCCAGAAGGGACATCCCAATAGAATGCTTGCATCATTACGCCACCGCCTGGATTTGCTATATATTTTGCATCATTCACTCCTGATACTCCCGTGCTAAATGGACGGCCATCATGATGAGTTACATTAATAATTTTGTTATTTTTAGCTGTCTCCAATTTACTTATTCTCCCGTCATCCACATTATTACATCCATAAATTGATGCTAATAAAACGATTAATAGAGATTTTGTAATTGTATTTTTCATATTAAGAAAATTAAATTATTACTAATTATCAAATTTATGCTTTAAAAGTCCTTCTTCTATAAATATTTTTTTAGTTTATTACGAAAACGTTATAGTGTTAATAACTTTAATTTTTCGCAAGTATACTATATCAAATTCCAAGGGTTTGTAGTTTTTTGGCCCTTAGTTTTTAATAGAATATTTTACATTTTTTGTAATTGTATTCCAGTCATCGGTTCTAAAAGGATTGGCAGGATAGCCCTCATTATTAAATAAATTACAATCGGAAGCATCACCCATCCAACCAAAACGTATTGCAATTGGATTTGGAACCTTATCGCAAGTTAAAATTACCTTGTCATCCTTTATAATGGCTTTTGCATAATAAAAAACGTGATCTTTTCCAGCTGCTTCAAACCCTTTTAAATAGCCATATTTATCGGTAGTTGTAAGTCCGGAACCAATAGCATCGAAAGTTAAAACAGTTAAATTCTCCTTGTTTTCATACGTTTTAAAAGTAGGTCCAGAGCAAATCATTTTAAAATCATACAAATTATTAAATGCAATGGAAGCCAATCGTTTTCCCACCGTTTGCTTATTTGTTGGATGAATATCATTTGGACTTCCAATATCAGTTGTAACGACCATTGCTACATTTGGAATTTTTAAAGTATTGTTCTGTGCTTCTCGGAGTTCTGCCCAAGCGCAACCTTCATTACTGTTGTCTTTAGTAAAAAAAGTGGCTAATTGTACATAATAAAAAGGGAAGTTTACATTCCATTTCTTCCGCCAATCGTCTATTAACAAGGGAAATGCTTTGTTGTATTGTGATGCTCTTTTTACATTTTCTTCGCCTTGATACCAAATTACTCCTTTGAAGGCAAAAGGAATTAATGGATTAATCATAGCATTAAAGCATAATGATGGAAACTCATTTCTATTGATATTATTTTTAATGCTTTCTACTTGGAATTTCCATGTGCCGGCAAGTTGGGTTTCTTTGTTGTCGATTGTTAATTTTAATATATTTTCATCACCATGAATTCCTCCACTTCCGCCATTATCAGTAACTTTTATTGCTATTACATTATCCCCTTTTTTTAGAATTTCTTGTGGTATTTTGTAGTTTCTTTTAATATTCCATCCTAAGGTTTCGCCAATTTCAAAACCATTTATGTAGGTTACATCATCATCGTCAATGGCGGGAATTTCAAGTGTTGCATTTTTAGGGATCTCGGTTAATGTAAAATGTTTTCTCAGCCAAACTACACCGTCAAAATTGCCCAAACTTTGCTCTTCCCAAATGGTTGGTTGTTGCAATTCTAGCCATGCCACATCATTGTAATTTAAATCTTTATAGAATGAAATATTGTCATTAGTTAAACTGTATTTTTGTAATGTTTCGATGCGTTTTTTGGCGTTTTCTAACTTTAATTTCAGCAAATCCTCGAGATTAATTTTTGGCATTTGAGCTATCGTTTCTTGATATTCTTCGCTGCTTTCAAAGCCTTCTCTACTTATCCAAGTTTCAATACTAGATGCTCCCCATGATGTGTTAATTAGTCCGATTGGAATGTTGAGCTTTTGATTTAATTCTTTTGCATAAAAATAACCAATACCAGTAAAAGCGGCTACAGTTTCTGGAGAACAAACTTCCCAAGTCGTTTTCTTAAGATCCGTATTTGGAACAGAATTTATTTCTGTTGGAATTTTTATATGACGAATAGTTGGAAACGTAGCATCAGAAATCTCCTTTTTTGCATTGTCCGATTGTCCAACTGTCCATTCCATATTAGATTGTCCAGAACACAACCAAACATCTCCGACCAAGACATTTTTTATTTGGATATGGTTTTCACCTTTTATGTCTAAAATATAGGGTCCGCCAGAATTTTCATTGTCTAAACGAACAATCCACTTCCCATTTTTTGCTGCCCTTATAGCTTTTGCTTGATTGTGAAATTTTATTGTTATTTTTTCATTAGCCTTTGCCCAACCCCAAATAGGAATTTTGGTATTGCGTTGTAAAACCATATTGTCCGAAAAAATAGAAGCTACAGTAACTTGACCTTGAATAGAAATGCTTGTTAAAACAAGTATAATGAATAACTTATATTTCATCAGTATCATATTCGTAAATTTCTTTATGGAAAGCATTTTTCATTTTAGTACTATCAAACTCTTTTTCACTATTAGCAATAACAATAGTTGCCACACCATTACCTATAAAATTGGTTATTGAACGCGCTTCACTCATAAACCTATCCACGCCAAGTAGCAATGCTAAACCTTCAATTGGAATTACTTTTACTGCAGAAAGAGTTGAAGCGAGGACGATAAATCCACTACCTGTAACTCCAGCCGCACCTTTGGAAGTTATCATTAGTACACAAATGATTGTTCCCATTTGCGCCCAACTTAGATCAACATTATATACTTGTGCTAAAAATAAAACAGCCATCGAAAGATAGATTGTAGTTCCGTCAAGATTGAACGAATATCCTGCAGGGACAACTAAACCAACAACAGATTTGGAACACCCCATTTTTTCTAACTTTTCCATCAAAGAAGGCAGTGCACTTTCGGATGAGGATGTTCCTAGTACGATTAATAGTTCTTCTTTTATGTAATTTAAAAATTTAAAAATACTGATTTTGTAATATTTAAGGATGTATCCTAAAATCACAAAAACAAATAATGCCATTGTAATATATATTGTTATCATTAATTTTGCTAAAGGAATTAATGAAGTAATACCATATTTACCTACTGTATAAGCAATTCCTCCAAAAGCGCCAATTGGTGCAAACAACATTATAAAGTGAAGTGCTTTAAAAACATATTTCGATACAAAAACAAGCTTGTTTTTGATGTTGTCCCTATGCTTATATTTGTTTAAGAAAATTCCAAAAAGTATTGAAAAAAGAAGCACTTGTATGATTAAGCTACTTTTTATAAAACTCCAAAAACAAAAGGTTTCGGCACTTGTAGTATAATTTGAAGCTTCGCTAGATTGTGCTACCATAGTTGTAACGCCACTTCCTGGTTGAATAATCCAAGTTACGACAACTCCTATTAATAACGCTAATGTTGTGACAATTTCAAAGTATAATAAAGCTTTTCCTCCAACTCGCCCCACTTGTTTTACACTTCCCATTCCGCTAATTCCAAGTGAAATAGTTAGAAAAATTATTGGTGTTATAAATAGTTTTACTACATCAGTAAAATAGGTTCCTAATGGTTGCATTTTTATAGCCAGTTCGGGAGAAGAAAGGCCAAATAACGCCCCAAAGAAAATAGCGGCTAAAACCCAAGTGGTTAAATTTTTATGAGCTTGTTTCATTTATTTTATTAATTCAAAATTACTTCTCAATCTAATATCTGATGATGATGACCCGATCATCAAATCAAATTCTCCAACTTCTGATTTGAATTCTAATTGGTCATTATAAAAAGCTAATTTTTGGTTGTCAATTATAAATTTTATTGTTTTGGTTTCACCAACTTCGAGATTTATTTTTTTGAAATCTTTTAGCTCTATAATTGGACGAATTACTGAGCCTACTTTGTCTCGAAGGTACAATTGCACCACTTCTTCTCCGATAAATTTTCCTGTATTGGTAAGGGTAATAGTAACTTCTATAGTTTCGTTACTTTTCATTTTTTGTTTGGATAACTTTAAATCAGAATATTGGAAAGTGGTATAGCTCAGTCCAAACCCAAATGGGAATTTAGGAGAATTTAGTAAATCAGTGTAGGCAGAAACATAGTTCGTATTGGTTTCATTTCTGGCGGGTCTTCCTGTGTTAAAATGATTATAATAGATTGGAATTTGACCTTCCTCTCTCGGAAAACTTATAGGTAATTTCCCTGATGGATTGTAATCGCCAAAAAGCACATCTGCAATGGCGTTTCCTGCCTCTGAACCTAACCACCAAGTGTAAACAATTGTTGGCATATTGTCGGCAGTCCAATTAAAAATTAAAGGGCGACCTGCATTTATTAAAATTACGATTGGTTTTCCTGTTTTTTGCAATTCTTTTATCAAATCTTCCTGCACACTTGGTAAATGTATGTTGCTTTTGCTTTTAGCTTCACCAGTCATATTCCAACGCTCTCCAATACTCAAAATTACCAAATCGGCTTGATTAGCAATAGCAATAGCTTCTTGAAAACCAGTTTTGTCATCACTTTGAATTCCACAACCTTTGGCATAAAGTAATTTGGTATTTTTACCTACTTTATTTTCTAACCCTTCCCATTGTGAAACGATATACGTACTATCTACATCTTTTAAATCGATTGCCCAAAAACCGTGATTGGCTCTTTTTAGTTTCACCATAGGCCCTATAAATGCAATAGTTTTGGTCTCTTTTGAAAGGGGCAAAAGATGTTGCTCATTTTTCAATAAAACAATGCTTTTAGTTGCCATTTCACGTGCAATTCGAGTGTGTTCTGGATTGTTTAATGTCGTTTTTTCTCTTTCTGAATTTGAATATCGAAATGGATCATCAAACAATCCTAATTCAAATTTTTTGTAAAGAATTCTTTTTACGGCATCATCAATAAGTGTAATTGAAATCTTTTTTTCTTTGACTAATTGTGCTAAATTATTGAGGTATGAATTACTTTCCATGTCTATATCAGAACCAGCGGTAATGGCTTGATATGCGGCTTCTTTATTATCTTTAGAATAGCCATGATTAATCATTTCACCAATGGAGCCCCAATCAGAAACTACAAAACCTTTAAAATTCCATTTTCCTTTTAAAATATACCTTTGTAAATACTTATTTCCAGTTGCTGGAATTCCATTTATATCATTGAATGAATTCATAATGGTGGCTGCGCCAGCATCAACAGCAGCCTTAAATGGAGGAAGATACGTTTCCCACAGCATTCTGTCGCTCATGTCTACAGAATTGTATTCTCGCCCGCCAATAACTGCACCATAAGCTGCAAAATGTTTAGCACATGCCATAACAGAATTCAAATCACCTAATTTTTTTCCTTGAAATCCTTTTACACGGGCATAAGCAATTTTGGAGCCGAGATAGGTGTCTTCTCCTGCGCCTTCCATGACTCTTCCCCAACGAGGATCACGAACAATATCAACCATTGGTGCAAATGTCCAATGAATTCCTGATGCAGCCATTTCTGTAGCTCCAATTCTGGCAGAAAGTTCAATTGCTGTTAAATCCCAACTTGCTGCTTCTGCTAGGGGAATTGGGAATGTGGTTTTATATCCGTGAATAGCGTCTAAACCAAATAGCAAAGGAATTTTTAAACGAGACTGCATTGCTAATTCTTGATATTGTCTAGTATAGGTTGCTCCTAGAACACTAAGCATAGAACCCAATTTGCCTGATTTAATTTCGTTTTGTTTGTTAGGATTTATGGTAATGGGACCGGTTGCGGCATTGTCTCCAGCATATTGATTCATTTGACCAATTTTCTCCTCGAGGGTCATTTGTTTTAGTAAAATAGAAACTTTTTGATCAATAGTCTTTTGTTGTGCAAATACAATAGAAAATGAAAGTAGTAGAAAAGGGAGTAGTATGATTTTCATATTTGAATAACTATTTTTATCCTTGTTGAAAAAAAGAAGGGATAATCATTAGAAATTATTAATTTAATAAATCAATGTTTGAATAGCATGTGGTAAAATAGAAACCTCAGCAGCCTTAGTGCCAATGCATAAATAATAATTTACTTTTTTATCACTTTGGTTCATAATAATTGTAACTACTTTTCCGGTCTTGTTAAGAAAAGAAGTGGTTAATAGTTGACTTCTACTGCCCACACTGCTAATTCTTTTTGCACCACTTTCAATAAATTTTGAGAAATGCCCTAAGTAATAGTAGGAAGGTGTATAAGTTAATTCTCCGGTGGTTGTATTTCCATGAATGGGAGCAAAACAATAATTTTGAACGTGATTTGGTCCGCCATTTTCATCAAGAAGGATATTCCAATCAGTCCATCCTACAGTTCCATTATTAAAGTCATTAATCATGGAGCGACCATATCGCTCTCCGTTGGCCCAAAGTTGTAGTTTTTCGGTTTTGAAAGTTTCAACACAACCTTCGGTAAATAGTAAATTTTTGTTGGGATACATTTCATTTACTTTCCCAATATTTTCAAACATCGGATTACCGCCTGTCCAGTTTTCATACCAATGAAAACCTATTCCCCAAACATATTTAGCAGCTTCTGTATCGTCAAGGATAGTTGCAGAACGTTGTGAGATTAAATCTCTGTTATGATCCCAGATGGTTATTTTTTTATCTCCAAGGCCTGATTTTCTTAAAGTTGGACCAAGGTAATTTTTAAGAAAATCGCGTTCTTCCTCAGCAGAATAAATGCATGATTCCCAACGTTGGGTTGCCATTGGTTCGTTTTGAATGGTTAAACCCCAAATTGGAATTCCTTCTTTTTGGTAAGCATTTATAAACTTAACGTAATAGTTTGCCCACGATTGATAATATTCTGGACGCAGTTTCCCGCCTTTAAGCATGGAAGCATTATCTTTCATAAAGGCTGGTGGCGACCATGGACTTACATATAAAGTTGCTTCTTTACCTATTAATTCTATTGCTTTTTTTATTAATGGAATTCGGAATTTTTTATCGTGGTCAATAGAAAATGTTTTCAAAGCTTTATCGCCTTCCGTCACATAAGTGTACATATCTGAGCTAAAATCGCAACTATTAATGTTGGTTCTTATCAATGTATAGCCAATTCCTTTATCTTTTGAATAATAAGCTTCAAGAAATTCTTGTTGTTTATTTTGAGGTAATTTTGCAAAAACTTCAGCGGAAGCATCAGTTATTGCCCCTCCAATTCCGAGGAATGTTTGAAAAGTTTTATTTGGATTTACAAAAATACAGATTTGGGTTTCAAGTGGTTGTTTGAATTCTTTGAAAACAAGATTATCTGTTTTGGTTAATCGCAGGTTTGTACTATCAGCAGAAGTATAAACGGTTACGGTTCTGTTTTTTATTGAAAATAATGTTGCTCCAATTTTTTTTTTTTCTTGTGAAAAAGAAGCTAATGTATGAATCAATAAAAAGGATATTATTATATTTTTCATTTTTATGTTTTACCAAATGTAAGTTCCAACAGCACCAGCATCTAGTGATATTGTAATCCATTCTCCGTTATATTTTATGTTAAAAGTTTCGGTTGTACTACCATCATTTTCAACAATAAGCACTTTTTTGCCAGCCGGTGTTTTAAAAGCTACATTACTTAAATTTCCACTAATATTTGATGCAATCCTAATAGAGCCATTTGGGACAAATTTTGAAGCGTGTGCAATATTGTAATACGCTACATTTCGAGTATAACTTGAACTATTATTAATTGTAATTGCACCTTTACATTGTGTGCAACCGCCAGATGTGTGTGGGCCAAAGGATGAATCATTTGCTAAATTCCATTGCAATGCATTTACACTCCAATTTCGCATGGAACCAATAATAATATTTTTCACATTCCATTTTAAATCTCCCCCGAAGCCACCAACAGAAGACGTCCATTGCTCTGTAAAATAGACCTTTTTATTGGGAAAAGCATCATGTACAGTTGACAATGCGCTAATGTCTCCACCGTATAAATGAAAAGCCGAACCATCAACATATGGATAAGCTAAAGCATCATTTAATATGCTAATTGGATAACTAGGAACATCACAATTGTGATCGTAACTAACAATTTTAGTTGTTATGCTTGCATTTTGAAATGCCAATCCTAGTTTTTTTATAAAACTAAGTTGCTGTGCTGCCGACATTGACATGCTAGGATTGTTATTTGGATTCAAAGGTTCGTTTTGAGGGCAAATGGCATCTATCGTTATGCCATGTGATTGCATGCCTTGAATGTATTTTACAAAGTAAGTGGCGTAGGAATTATAATAGGCAGCAAACAATGTACTGCCAACAGAAGTGTAATTTGTTTTCATCCATAATGGTGCTGACCATGGAACTGCCATTATTTTTATATTAGGATTAATGAGTAAAATTTCATTAAGTAAAAGAATTAATTCATTATCAGGTGTAAGACTAAAGTTTGTTTGGGGCGTGTCTATTTGACCATTTGGGAGGTCATTATAGCTAAAAACAGAGGAGTTCAAATCCGAAGCGCCAATACTAATTCGTAGATAGCTTATTCCAATAGAATTGGTTGAATTTCCAAAAAGTTCTTGTAATAATTCTTGTTTTTTTGTTGGACTCAAAGAGTTGATTACCGCTGCACTTCCGCCTGTTAAAGTATAGCCAAATCCATCAATTGTTTGAAAAGTTTGATTTTCATCCACATCAATAGTTTGAAAACTATTAGCAATAGTTCCGAATAGTTGAATTGTGTTTTGTTTTTGAAGTAATACCGATTGATCTCCTTTTGTTAACCAAATATCAAGTTCACTAGTAATATTACCGTTGTCTAGAATTGTTCCAATAGCAGTTATTGGTAAAGTGTTAGAAGTGTTATTTGAAGTTACTGTGCCTGTTAATGAAAATGTTTCTGTCAATTCTCCAATTGAATCATTATTGGTTGGAATATTTACAGTTATTGATGTTTGACCAGCAGGTATAGATGCGGTAGATGTAGTTACGGTGTAATCGTCAATTGAAGCAGTATTAGGTGTAGTAACAAAATCTATTGTAGTGGCAAAAGGGCTTGTTTTACTTAGTGTTATTGTAAAAATCACATCGGATCCTTCTGTAACAGGAGTGCTTGTAATACTTATTACTGGTTTTGTAGCAATTGCTGTATCTCCATTTGAAGATGAGCATTTAGAGAGAAAAGCAGTAAACGTTATAAAAAGTAAAAGTTTCATAAATTTATTTATAGTTACCATATTTGCTATTTAAAATTTACTTCAATATAAACAGGAAGATGGTCAGATGGATATTTCATATCTTTTGAATCGCTTAATATGGCATATTTTATGACTTTGCAATTAGATTTTTTTGATATAAAAATATAATCAATCAATTTAGTTACTGCTTCATTGTGTTTGAAGTTATTGAATGTTCCCGATGGGCCAAAAGGACTTTCCTTTGATATATCACGGCTATCATCCATTACTTTTTTTAATTCGATAATTCTTTCGGTATTGGGTTCTGAATTAAAATCGCCCATAAACATTACTTGATATTTCTCGGAATTTAAAGACTCTATTTTTGAAAGAATAAGTTGAATTCCCTTGGTTCTTGCTTCTTCGCCTATATGGTCTAAATGAGTATTGAATACCCAAAAAGGCGTTTTTGTTTTTTTATCTATAAATAAAGCGTAGGTGCAAACTCTATTACAAGCAGCATCCCAACCTTTTGAAATTTCATTAGGAGTTTCAGACAGCCAAAAAGTATTTGTTTCTTTAATAGCAAACCGTTCTTTTTTATAAAAAATATTTGACGATTCTCCTTTCCCGATTCCTTCTCTTCCCATTCCAACATTGTCATATTGAGAAAGAAGTGAACTAATGTCTATTACTTGATTTGGTTTTGCTTCTTGAATTCCAAAAATATCAGGTTCGTAAAATTGGATTTGTGAAGTAAAGTAGTCTTTGCGATGCGTCCAATCATTTTCTCCATCAACTGCTACATCAAGGCGAATATTATAGGTCATCAATTTGATGGTTTGACAATTTGCCATTACACCATTGATAAAAATAACTAGAAATACTATTAATTTATTGAAATACTTCATCTTTTTATAAATTCCCACTGATGCTTCTATTTAAAAAAATAGAAGCAAAAATGGAAAAAACTAACTATTGAAAAAAAATTAACTCACTTAAAAGCAAGGATTATTCGTGGTATGCCAAGGGTTTTAATAACCAGGATTTTGTGTTAAATTCGGATTATTATCCAAAACGCCTTGTGGTACAGGCCAAGCCAAATCATTTGGAATTAAATTGTTGACATAAGGCATTGGAGTTTCGGTAGTTATTCCTGTTGTCTGATTATAAACAGGGTAGGTTTGTTGAGATAAGACCTCTATTGATTTTCCTTCTCTTTTTAAATCAAACCATCTTTGTCCTTCATGTGCTAATTCTAAAAATCGTTCTTTAAGAATTTTATTAATAGCATCATCCATTGAAGTTGCTGGGGCAACATTTGCCAAAGTAACCCTAGTTCTAATTTGATTAACAATTGCCATCGCTCCCGTTAAATTATCAGTGTGAGCCAATGCTTCTGCTTTTAATAACATAATATCTGCCAAACGGAAAAGATAAAAATTCTGAGTGCCGTCGGTTTTTCTCATTTTCCAAGGATACGGAAATTGAGCATATGTTGCCCAATAAGGATCGGCAAAAGTTGTTGGAAATCTTTTTATTGTTGAAAGTCTTCTTTTAGTATCAGCATTAGCGATAAATGCATTGTATAATGTGTGAGATGGCGTATTGAATTTTTTCCAATTTTGACCTAAAAATACATCCGTACACCATGCATAAATGTTACTTCCATTTCCTTCTCCATTAACTTCCCAAATGGATTCTGCATTTCCTTCATGATTGCTATCAAATAAATGATCATAGGTAGGTAATAATGTATAACCACCTGCAATAACGGCATCAGAATATTGAATCACTTTTGCCCAATCAGGATTTGGCATAGTTGCATATACTTTTGCTAGTAAGGCATTAGCGGCATTTTTACTTGCTTTATATTTGCTTGATGCCGATGAAGTTGAAGTTGGTGCTTTCGCTAAAGCAACTTCGCAATCGGCAATTATCGCTGCATAGACTTCTGCTATTGGTTTTCTAGCTGGGTATAAAGAAGGATAAACAGTTTCAAAATTTTCATTATTTATAGAGGAAACGTATTGTGTTACTATAGGAAAATCGCCCCAAGTTTGAACCGCTTGAAAACGAGTTAATGCTCTAATTAATGATGCTTCACCAATCATTTCATCTTTTCTTTCTTGTGTTAAATCGGGCACATCATTCACATAATTAATGACCAGATTACATCGTTTTACAAAATCATTTAACCAATTCCAATCTCTTGCAACAACATAGTTGGTAGCAATAATTCGGTATTGTTCTATTTGGAAAAAAGCGTCTTGATCTGCACCCGCGTATGCTACATCAGCACCCGCATCTCCAAGAAAGAAATAATCAAACTGCCAATATTCTATTCCAAAAGAATTGTAACATGATTTTATTGCTAATTCTGCATCTGCAGCAGTTGTTATGACTTGCTCTTCTTGAGGTGGGCTAATTTCATCAGTTATTGGTTCTGTGTTTAAAACATCACTACATGATGTAAGCAATAAAGCACTTATACTTAACAAAAGTGTTATTTTTAAATTCATCAATTTTTTCATAGTTTCTATTTTTTATTATTAAAATCCAGCTTTTAAACCGAAAATAAAAGTTCGTACTTGCGGATAAGTTCCATAATCTATTCCTTGTGCAGTTCCTGAATTACTGGATGATGAATTAACTTCGGGATCAAATCCTGAGTATTTTGTCCAAGTTACTAAATTTTGCCCGGTAGCATAAAATTTCAAGGAATCTAATCTTAAGAATTTACTTTTGAAATTATAGGCAATTGTAATTGATTTTAGTCTTACATAAGAACCATCTTCTACCCATCTGTCAGAAACATAAGTTGAAGTTGGATCGTTGGCTCTTGGAATATTTGTAATGTCTCCATCTTGTTGCCAACGATTTAATACTGCAGCAGATTGGTTTTTACTATCTATCATCCCTTCCAAATCAATGCGAGAAGCATTAAAAATATCATTCCCTTGAGTTCCTGTAAACAACACATCCAAAGAGATTCCTTTATACGCAAAAGTGTTTGTTAAACCAAAAGTATAATCGGGTATCGCATTACCAATTATTGTTCTATCTTGTGGTGTAATTATGCCATCGCCATTTAAATCTTTATATTCTAAAGTACCAGTTGTTGGATTTACTTGGTCCACTACATAACCATAAAAGTTGCCTAATGAAACCCCTTTTTCATAGCGATTTACATTCTGATATCCAGCATATTCAATAGGCTGTAAGCCCATTTCCAATATTTTGTTTTTCACAAAAGAGATATTGAAATTGGTGTTCCATTTAAAATCGTTTTTG
This sequence comes from uncultured Bacteroidota bacterium, assembly GCA_903842575.1. GTDB lineage: Bacteria > Bacteroidota > Bacteroidia > Flavobacteriales > Flavobacteriaceae > Flavobacterium. Next base: position 26,212 of record CAIMMM010000170.1, read on the forward strand.
AAATTGGATGAATTAAATGAAAATTCAACTCCTTTGTTTTGAAGTTTCCCGGCATTATAAGTATAAGCAACTCCACTAATATAAATTTTGTTTATTAAATCGGTAGTTGTTTTTTGATAAATATCTGCTGCTAATTTTATTCTGTTTTTAAGGAATGCAACATCCAAACCTATATTGATATCGGTCGTGGTTTCCCATGTTAAATCAGTATTTATATAATTTTGCAAAGTACCGTGATCATCACCTAATAATCCGTAGGATGAATAATAATCTACACCTGAAATATTACCAGTTTGTCCCCAACCACCTCTTATTTTTAATTCAGAAATCGTCGTGTTATTTTTTAAGAAATTTTCGTTTGAAATTATCCATGCGGCAGAAATTCCTGGGAAGTAACCCCATTTTTTGCCAGAGGCTAATTGTGACGCACCACTTGCTCTAAAGACACCGTTTATTATGTATTTGTCTTTAAAATTGTAGGTTGCTCTTCCAAAATAGGAAACTGAATTTTTTTCTCTTGCAATTGTATCGGAAGCTTGTCTGTTAATTAACATCATTTCATTCAAATCTAATTCTCTTAAATCTGTTCTAAATCCAGTTCCTTCAATTTTAAGTTGATCAAATCTTTGTTTTTGAACACTATTCCCAGCTAATAAATTAACAGTATGATTATTAGATTTGATGGTGTATTCCAATGTGTTTTCTAAGTTCCAAGTGTAGTAACTTGTTGTGTGTTCGCGTCCAATCCCTCTTTGATCGGCTGGAGCACCACTATTTCCTCTACCATAATTAGAACGATAGCTATCAACAAAATAATCATAAACACTTCTTGACATGTCTACAGTAGATGATGGTTTCCAAATTAAATTTTTTAGCAGAGTAATATCCAAACCTAAATTAGCTAAATACTTTACAGTATTGTTAACTTCTTGTCTGCTTTGAAATGCAACAGGATTTTCTAATGATGCCACAGGGTTAGCTGCAAATTGCCCATCTTTGTAACCATCGTCATATTCACCGGTAATTGGATCTGGGATTCTGCCAGTCAGTTGGTCCGCATAAATAGGTAAGAAAGCTGGAGTAGTTAAAGTACTTAAAATAACACCGCCTTGATTAGCACTATTATTATCACTTGTGTTATTTAAGTTTATTTTAATTAAATTCATATTAGCATGGGCTTTTAACCATGGTGTTGCATTAATGTCTAAATTTAACCTGCCTGAAAGTCTAGTAAAATTGGAAGGTTTTACAATTCCATCAACATCTTGATAGCCTAATGATGTAAACACTTTTAATTTATCAGTTCCTCCAGAATATGAAAAATCAACATTTTTATCTATTCCGGTTTGAAAAACTTCATCGCTCCAATTGGTGTTGATTCCAGTATATAAAGCATTATTGGAATCATCAACAAAGGAAGAGCTGATTTCTGACATCAATGTTTTATATTGATTTAAATCTAAAATATGTATATTCTTAACAATTTTTGAAGACCCTAAATAAGAATTAAAACTAAAGATGTCACTATTAGATTTTCCTCTTTTTGTTGTTATTATAACCACCCCCGCACTTCCATTTACGCCGTATATTGCAGTAGCAGTAGCGTCTTTTAATATTTGTATGTCAACAATATCATCCGTATTTATTCCATCTGTTGAATAGGTTTGAATTCCATCAATAACATACAATGGATTATTTCCTGATTGAATAGAACTAAAACCTCTAATTCTGATGTCCAAACCAACACCTGGTTTTCCAGATGGTTGCACAACACTTACACCCGCTGCATTCCCTTGCAACGCTTGTCCAACATTGTATATAGGTCTATCGTCAAAAGCATCTGATTTTATAGATGAAATGGCACTTGTTAAGTTTTTCTTTTTTTGAGTTCCATAACCTACGTTAACAATCACTTCTTCTAGTTTATTGGTCTCTCCCTCAAGCTCAACGTTTAAAGTTTGTGCTTTTTCAACTTTGATTTCTTTAGGCGCATACCCAATACTTGAGAAAACTAAAACAGCATTTGAATTTACTTTAATAGAATAATTACCATCTAAATTAGTTGTGATTCCATTTTTACTGCTTTTTATAACAATGTTTACTCCCGGAATGGAAGTTTTATTTTTCGAATCTATAACTTTGCCTTTTATTTCAAAAGTTTGTGCAAAACCTACCGAGGTTATAAAAAAGAAAGATAATAATCCTAAATAGTTTTTAAAATTCATATATTTTTGATTTAGTTGACTAGAGTTCCTTTAATTTATTTAAAAACAACACTTAAAGATATTAAAAACCCTTGTAACTATAGAGTGACAAGGGTTTAATAAGAAGTGTTTTAATTAGTTTTTAACTAATTTGATAGTTTCAAGATTATTTTCTGTAGCGATTTTAGCAAAATAAACACCGCTGTTTAAATTTGATGCGTCAATATTTCCTTCACTTGAATTAATATTTTTTGTTAAAACAACTTTGCCTAATACATCAACGATTTGAATTGAATTGATTTGATTGTTGTTTTCTGTAGTAAAGTTCCAACTGTCATTTGTTGGATTAGGATATACTTTTAATTTTGAAGAAGCAAAAGTAGTAGTTCCTAAACCATTAGTAAACACCCATTGACCTGTTGATCTATTTAAATCAACATTATACATTGTTCCCGCTGCTGGCCAAGGCACGAAGATATCTCCACCTCCGCCGTCAACTCCATTTTGTGCAGTTCCTGTCAAAGCAAGTGCATTAGCTCCATTTCCTCCATTACAACCATATTGAGTTGACCAATCGTGATTGTCTCTAAATTTTAAATGCATTTCAGTATCGCCCCATCCTGGATTAATAACCGGAACCCAGTTAGACATTGTATAATGAATATTGTCTGAAGTTGTCATGTCTAAATCAGTGCTCCACGCAGACCCTTCAAAATTGCCAATCATGCTTACAACAATTGGGGTAAAAACAAACTCATTTGCAGCTGCAGTATTTTTTACAAAAAGAACATTATAAGCTCCAGCAGGAACTGGAATTGTTCCTCCATTAACTACAGGTCCGTCAGGGAATGGACCTCCCCATGAGGCTGATGTTGGTGCTGTTTGAATAAAACTAGTTGTTCCTCCAGGGAACCAAAGACTATTTTTAGAATATGCAACTCCATTTGAAGTAGTCATTTGAACGTCTGCAGCTAAGCCACCACCCGAAATTTTAATAACAGGATTAGGATTAATACCAGGAGTAAATGAATATATCTTGCTTGTTATATTGTAAGTAACATTCCAAAAACCTAAATCGCCATGAATATTATTTCCGCCATTAATAACAATTGTTCCATTTGGAAAACCCCACGGAGCAACATCAGCTCCTGGAAAACCACCGGTTGTTTCCCATGTTCCACCTTCTGAAAATTTCATCTGTCCATCATTAACAATTTGAAAATTTGATGCTGTCCAATTCTGTCCGCCATCTACTGATGTTAATGCTAAATTTCCAGGTTGATTCCAACCACCAGTTCCGGTTCCTGTAATAGTAACTTGCGCATTCACGCTAATACCAAATGCCAATGCAACAATTAAAAGTAATTTTGTTTTCATAATAAAAATTTATAGTTTGAATTTAGTTTAATATTTATTACACACATTTGTGAAATAAATGGTTTTTTATATTGTACAATAATAGTTTTTGTTTAGCTATATCGTTATAATCCGATTACACTTGAAGTACGCTAAAAAAAAGACTCGTTACGTTTTTATTTCTTTTATTTTTTTACAGCGCTGAAAATCAACAACGTATATTAAAATAATTTTTGTTGTTTGTAATAGAAAATGTTTATATTTGATGTGAGAAATTCTTTCATTTTAAAAAAAATTAACTTAAAAAATACTGTTTTAATAATTTTACAATTAATATGTATATAAAATCGCAATATCTATATCTTTTTTTTGGATTGTTTCTATTTGGTATTGTATCTAGTCAAACTTTATTTAAAACATCTTCACTAAATACAATCCAGCAAAAACCAAAAGTGGTCAGTTTTAATCGAAATGATTTTAAGGCCGACCCTCAGTTTTGGACTATGTGTGAAAATGATGATGGGACATTAATTTTCGGAAATAATGATGGGGCCTTAATTTTTGATGGGGAACATTGGAAAAAAGTTTTTCTTCCTAATAATTCATCTATACGAAGTTTAGTTAAAACAAAGGAAGGTAAAGTATATGCTGGTGGATATAACGAGTTGGGTACTTTGCAAAAAGATAAATTTGGAAATTATTTTTATAAATCTTTGTTGTCAGAATTTCATTTAGAAAATAAAAACATAGAAAACCTTTGGCAAGTACATCAGTTTAATAAACTTATTATCTATAGATCTTTTACGGAACTCATAGTTATTAATGGAAATATAGTTTCCCAACTTACTGCTAATAAAGCCTTTGTTTATTCTGAGAAAGTGAATGACAATTATTTCGTTCAAGATTCAGGTTTTGGAATTTATAAACTAGACACCAAAACTATGACTCTACAGCTTGTGTTTGATGAAAAATCAATTTCAGGTGAAGAAATGGCTTCCATTCTGCCAAATTCGAATGAAAATGGGATAACACTTATTTCAAAATCCGGAAATGTATACATTGGAAATATTAAAACTAAAGCAATTTCTATTGGTTACAACCTTTTTGATAATAGAAGAAACGATCAAGTTACCTTTGGAATACTTGATAGTAATAAGGATTATTTAATTGGAACAGGAAGTTCAAAAATAATTAAAATCACAAAATCTGGAGTAATTCAAAAAGATGCCACTACTTTTTCTGGACTTTCAAATGCAACAATTCATTTTCTTTTTCAAACTAAAAATCATAATATTTGGGCATTACAAAATAATGGATTAAACTTTTTAGATTATAAATCTCCTTTTGTTACTCTTTTTGATCAAGCCTCTATTTATGATATTATGATTAAAGATAATACTCTATTTACGGCTACAAATAATGGTGTATTTTATGCCAATTACACTAATAATGAAACATCTGTGTTCAAGAAAATCGACGATTTGCAAGGGCAGTCATGGGCAATTCAAAATTTCGAAGATGATATAATTATTTCACACGATACAGGACTTTATGAATTGATTAATGGAACTGTTCAAAAAATTGGTAAGGAAAATGGATTTTGGAAAATCACAAAAATCAACAATAGAAAGGGATTGTATTTGGGATCTAATTATAACGGTTTGTATCTTATTGAAAACAAGGATAATCATTGGAATATTAAATATAAAATAAGTGGCTTTGATGAATCAACTAGAGATATATTGGCCGATTACGAACCTAATACTTATTGGATTTGTCATGGATATAAAGGGGTTTATAAAATTCATATCAACGACGATTATTCTCGTGTTGATGTTGTTGATCATTTTACAGACAAAAATGGATTTAATTCGCCTTATAACATAAATGTTTTTAATTGGAATAATAAAATTGTTTTTACGACCAATACGGGCATCTATTACTATAATACTAAAACAAATAAATTTGAGATATTTGAACCTTTAAACAAACTTTTTGATTCTTCAAAAAACACCCGAAAAATTATTCAATCAAATGATAAAACATGGTTTATTCAAGACGATGAAGCAGGATATTTTTCATCCAACAATCAAAAATTATCTAAAGATTTGTTTCTTAATTTAAAAGGCAATTTTAATAGAGGAATGGAATGCATCTACCCTTTAACCAATAATAAAGTTTTATTTGGAACTAATTCGGGTATATTTCAATATAATTTAGACCAAAACAAAAACAATCAGATATTTCCAACTTTAATTAATCAAATAACTTATACACGAAATCAAAAATTAGAATTTGTGGAAATTAACTCTAATAAAGTAGATATTAATTTGCCCAATCAAACTGATATATTGAGATTTGAGTTTTCTTCTCCAAAAATGCTGTCAAGCACAGAAACTAATTATAGTTATAAACTTGAAAATGTTGATGAAAAGTGGTCTCTATGGCAAAAAAGTGCTTTTAAAGAGTATACACATTTACGACCAGGAAACTATGTTTTTGTTGTAAAGAGCCGAAATTTAGCAGGGCTTATTGGGAGAGAAACCAAGTTTGAATTTACAATTTTACCTAAATGGTATCAGACTAATCTCGCTTATATCTTATATCTAATAGGCTTGTTTTTCTTTATTAAATATAGTATAAATTATTTTAAAAAGAGAATTGCATTCGAACAACTAAAATCAAAAGTTGAAATAAAAAAGACACAACAACTTTTAGAATTAGAGATTGAAAAATTAAAATTAAAACATGATAAAGAAGAAATTAGCAAAGACATTCTAAATCTAGAAGTCGACATTATAGATAAAAGTAAAGAATTGGCCAATTACACACTTCTACTGAGTCAGAAAAAAAATATTTTTAGTGAATTGCAAAGCGATTTAAAGCAATTGAAAGAGCTTTTAAAAAGTGATGAATCCAGAAAGAAAATAACTGAAATATTCCAAAAATTAAATCAACATCGAATTGGAGAAGAATTCACGGAAATATTTGATGTTAATTTTGAAAAAATAAATCATGACTTTTTTGAAAAACTTAAGCAAATTGATTCCTCATTAACAAAACGAGAACTACGTCTTTGTGCATTTATTAAAATGGATTTAACCAATAAAGAAATATCGCCCCTGTTAAATATTTCCATTCGAGGAATTGAAACGGCAAGATATAAAGTAAGAAAAAAATTAAAGCTTACTCATGATGAAAACTTTATTTATTTTTTAGAAAATTTAAGTAAGGATGAATAATTGATTCGATATTTCCGAAAAAATTCCAATTCGAAATTAAAAAATTCCAACCGCAGATTTGAATCCATTATTCTTAAAAATATCCAGCATTAACAGCCTTTCGCAGAGGGCAAAAAAAAAGGACAAATTCAAAAAAATTGAATTTGTCCGGTATGGTGGGCGATGAGGGATTCGAACCCCCGACCCTCTGGGTGTAAACCAGATGCTCTGAACCAACTGAGCTAATCGCCCTTAATAGGAGTGCAAATATAGACTACTTTTTTGAAAACACAAACTTATTTTGAATAAAATTATAAAACTTCTGCAACAACAAACGTGCTTCCGCCTATATAGATAAAATCATTTAAAGAGGCATTTTGTTTTGCTGTTTGATAAGCATTTGAAACAGAGGGAAATATTTCTCCATAAAGAGTATAATTGGCGGCTTTTTCTTTTAAAAGAATTGCATCAAGTCCTCTTGGAATATTGGGTTTGCAGAAATAGTAAGTTGCTTTTTTAGGAAATAACGGAAGAATATCCTCTAAATCTTTATCATTTACAAAGCCTAGTACAATATGTAAAGTTTCAAAATGTTCCTTTTGAATTTGATTCATCACAATTTTTAAACCGTCAAAATTATGTGCAGTATCACAAATAGTTTTCGGATTTTCTCCCAATTGTTGCCATCTTCCCTGTAATCCTGTATTTTCGATAACTTTCCAAAAACCATTTTTGATATTTTCTTCTGAAATTATAAAATTGGTTTGAAGTTGCAAAACCTTCAAGGTTTGTAATGCTGTTTTCTTATTTGGAATTTGATAATCACCCAAAAGAGGGGAAAGATAAGTTTCTGAAACTAAATCGGAAGCCAAATAGATTTCGGAATTTGTTGATTGGGCTTTAGTTTCAAAAACTAGTTTGGTTTCGGTGGTATATTCACCAATAACTACAGGAACATTTGGTTTTATAATACCCGCTTTTTCACCTGCAATTGCTTCAAGTGTATTTCCTAAAAACTGAACATGATCAAAACCAATATTGGTAATTACCGAAATTAAAGGCGTAATCACATTTGTTGCATCTAATCTTCCGCCCAACCCAACCTCAATAATGGTGATGTCTACATTTTCTTTGACAAAATATTCAAAGGCTAAGCCTATAGTCATTTCAAAAAAACTTAATTGATTGGCTTCAAAAAAAGGCTTGTTTTTATGGATGAATTCACAAACTGAATCTTCTGAAATCATTTCCCCATTTATTTTGATACGCTCTCTAAAGTCCTTTAAATGCGGGGAAGTAAATAAACCTACTTTATAACCTGCCTCTTGTAAAACAGCTGCTAAAAGATGTGAGGTGGAACCTTTTCCATTGGTGCCCGCAACATGAATGCAATGAAGTTTTTTCTCGGGATTGCCAAGATGATTTACAAGCAAAAGGGTATTGGTTAAATCGGCTTTATATGCAGTCGCTCCTTGTAATTGATACTGAGGCAATTGTTGAAACATCCAATTTACGGTTTCGTTGTAGTTCATTATTTTTTTAATAAAATATTCATAATGTAAAATAAAATCCGTTTTTTTTAGTTTAATATTGTAGTGCAGTTTATATTTATTGCAAAATTGAAATTATTTTCAGAATTAATAGCCAAAAAGCAAAACAATTATGATTAGTTCATTTATTCAGTTACAAATCGACACCTTATCACAAGCTATTCCTAATGCAGTTGATAAATTACCTGTTAACACTGAAATTTCTGTGTTAGAATTCATTTTCAAAGGAGGTTTTTTCCTAATTCCAATTTCAATATTACTCTTTTACACGCTCTATTTAATTTTTGAGCGAATTTTTTACATTAAAAAAGTAGCAAAAATTGATCGTCATTTAATTTCTGATATTAGAAACAATCTCAATGCAGGAAATATTGATATGGCACTTTCCGTAGCAGAAAGAAACGGAACGGCACTTGGAAATGTTCTTGCTGAAGGGGTTATGACCATTGGAAGACCCATTGCAGAAATCGAATCCAATATGGAACGTGCTGGTAATATTGAAGTGGGTCAAATGGAACGTAAACTTGGTCAATTGGGTTTAATTGCTGGTATTGCTCCAACATTTGGATTTATCGGAACTATTTCGGGAGTTATTAAAATATTCTATAGTATTTCGGTAACCGAAGATATTAGTATTGGAAATATTTCTGGAGGTTTATATGAAAAAATGATTAGTTCGGGTGCTGGTTTGCTCGTAGGTATTATTGCCTATAGCGCTTATCATTTATTAAACAGTAGAATCGATGATTTTGCCTTAGCTATTCAAAAACAAGTTTTAGAGTTTGTAAGTATCATTCAAAGACCAAATCATGCCAATAAAACGAAATAAAAGATTTCATGCGGAAGTTGCCACTTCTTCATTGAGTGACATTATGTTCTTCTTATTGTTGTTTTTCCTAATCATATCTACTTTGGCCAATCCAAATGTTATTCGAATGACATTGCCAAAATCGAAAACGAATGAGAAAACCAATAAGCAACTTATAACTATTTCGGTAACGGAAGATAAGCGATTCTTTGTGGACAAACAAGAAGTTACTTTTGATAATTTAGAAACTACATTGTTGTCTAAAATGAGCCCTTCTAAAGACTTAACTGTCGTTGTTAGAATTCCATTCAATATGCAAGTGCAAGACTTGGTAGATGTCCTCCAAATAGGAGTAAAGAACAAATTGAAGTTTGTGATTGCTACTAGTCCTAAATAAATTTATAATATTTAATTTATCATAAAATGAAACTAAAAACTTTACTATTGTTGGTGTTTATAACTTCATCAGCATTTGCACAAGACACCGAATTCAAATTTTCAAAAGAAGGTTTGACTGATTTTATAGTGACAACCTATGAAGGTGCTGCTAAAGATAATTATTACAGAGCATTAGACTGGGTTAAAGATAATAGCAAAAGGAATTTTGTTGTGGTTTCTTCTGTTGAAAATGAGAGACTTACTATTGAAGGCTCCAAAGAGAATTTTCTTTGTAGTAAAGCAGGGGGAACCAATGTTTGTACTTCGGCAACCTTTACCATTATAATCAATTTTAAAGATGGAAAATACAAGCTTGAAGCAACTGGTTTAAGTGAGAAACCAAATAATTCAATGAATACTATTGTTCATAATCTTGATGATTTTTCAGAGTATTACAATAAAGATGGTTCGTTGAAAAAATATAAAGATGACG
>CAIMMM010000171.1 GCA_903842575.1 uncultured Bacteroidota bacterium
AACTTACATATAATTTTTTTTAATTATATTTTTATAAAAAGTTTTAAAATTTGGGCTTTCAACTTTAATTATTTTGTAATGTTTATATTTGCCCACTCAAATAAAAGTTACCATGACGCTTTCGCAAATTCTAACACCACAAATTCAAAAAGCAGTACAAGTTGTATTCGATATTACTATTGATAAAGTAGAGTTTCAAGTGACTCGCAAGGATTTTGAAGGAGATATTACCATGGTCATTTTCCCATTATTAAAAACTATAAAAGGGAATCCAGTAGAGATTGGAACTAAAATTGGCAATTATATAATCGAAAATGTTGCTGAGGTTGAAAAATTTAATGTCGTTGCAGGTTTTTTAAATATTGTAATTTCTGACAACTATTATTTTAAGTTTTTTAATGAAATAAAAAGTGATGAATCTTTTGGTTTTGTTTCTGAAACTCCAAATAACAATGCTATAATGGTGGAATATTCTTCACCAAACACCAATAAACCATTGCACCTTGGACATGTTCGTAATAATCTCTTAGGATATTCGGTTGCTGAAATTATAAAAGCATCAGGAAAAAAGGTATATAAAACACAAATTATTAACGATAGAGGAATTCATATTTGTAAATCCATGCTAGCTTGGAAGAAATTCGGGAATGGACAAACACCTGAATCAACTGGATTAAAAGGAGATAAATTGGTTGGAAATTTCTATGTAGAATTTGACAAAATATACAAAGTGGAGATTGCGACATTAATGTCACAAGGAAAAACCGAAGAAGAAGCCAAAAAACAAGCGCCAATTATTCAAGAAGCACAACAAATGCTCCTCGATTGGGAAGCAGGAAAACCTGAAGTGATGTCACTTTGGAAAACCATGAACCAATGGGTTTATGATGGTTTTGCACAAACGTATAAAAATCTAGGAGTTAATTTTGATAGTTATTATTATGAAAGCAACACTTATTTACTAGGAAAAGAAGTAGTTCAATTAGGTTTAGAAAAAGGTATTTTCGAAAAAGACCCCGATGGTTCAGTTTGGATTGATTTAACTGAAGACGGTTTAGATCGAAAAATTGTTTTACGCTCCGACGGTACAGCTGTTTACATGACTCAAGATATTGGAACGGCAATTCAGCGGGTAAAAGATTTTCCAGATGTAGGCGGAATGGTTTATACAGTGGGAAACGAGCAAGATTACCATTTTAAAGTGTTGTTTTTAATTTTGAAGAAGCTCGGATTTGAATGGGCTGCTAATTTATATCATTTATCTTATGGAATGGTAGAGTTACCATCGGGAAAAATGAAATCTCGAGAGGGTACCGTTGTAGATGCCGATGATTTAATGGAAGAAATGACACAGACGGCTGGAAAAATTGCTTCCGATTTAGGAAAATTGGAGGGGTATTCCGTCACCGAAAAAGCAAAACTTTATACGATGATTGGTCTCGGGGCTTTAAAATATTATATTCTAAAAGTAGATCCGAAAAAACAAATCCTTTTCAATCCCGAAGAATCTGTTGATTTTGCAGGAAATACAGGGCCGTTTATACAATATACTTATGCCCGAATTCAATCTATTTTGCGCAAGGCTAATTTTGATTTTCAAACTGTCATTCTGAGCGATAGCGAAGAATCTCTTCATCCAAAAGAAAAAGAACTCATCAAACAAATGGAGCTTTTTCCTGAAGTAATTCAAAATGCAGCCCAGCATCTCAGCCCAGCGTTGATTGCCAATTATACCTATGATTTGGTAAAAGAATACAATTCGTTTTATCAAACCGTTTCCATTCTTGGTGAAGAAAACCTTGCTAAAAAAGTATTCCGTGTACAATTGTCCAAAAAAGTTAGCGAAGTCATTAAATCGGCGTTTTTATTATTGGGAATTGAAGTTCCGGAGCGGATGTAATTTGACTTAAATTTAAAATAAAACTCAGGATAGTTATTCTAGAGTAAAATTAATAAGAAGATTTACATTTTCGGCAATTTTATCTTTCACTAATTTTGGAATTTCTATTGCATAGTCTGCAGACTTAACTGAAAAAGTGCTTGTTGCAGTAACTTTCCCTGAATTTACAAGTAAATATATTTTTGTTTTTATTTTTTTTGTCACACCATGAATCATTAAATCACCTTCTAAATCAAAAGCAGTTTTTGTAGAGGATAGTTTTGAAGCATCAAAATCTAAAACTTTTCCTTTAAAGGTTGATTTAGGAAATTTTGTTGATTCTAAATAATTTTCATTAAAATGTTCTTCCATTAAAGGCGATTTAAATTTAAACCCCTTTACCAAAACTAAAGTTACAAATTCACCATTTGTTTCATCTAAAATACATGAAACAGTACTGTTTTTACCAGCAATTTCTTCAAATGAAGTTGTAGCTTCAAATTTTATTTCCCCGGATCTTGTAATCTTTTTTTGAGAGAAAACTAAAGTTCCTGTCAAAAGGCAGAGCACCATTACTATTATTTTTTTCATTTTCATTTTCATTAATTTACAAACCCTTGGTCTCTCCAAAGTTTAATCATATCTATTGTAATTTGTGGCATTTTTCCAGTTGGAGGCATAATCTTATTTCCAAAGAAACAAGCATTAGGATCTTCAATTAAACATAATGTGTTTCCGTTCACAATTGATTCTTTAACTTCGTCATAATTTGTCAAATGAGGAGATTGGTCAGTACCCCCTGCGCTATGGCAACTTGCACATTTTGAATTAAAAAGAGGCCCAATGTTTTTGGTGTAAGTTGGATTTGGTACAATTGAAATTTCACCGTATGTATTTGAATCACAAGAAACCATAATTATGCTTGTAATTGTCATAATTATTACCGCTATTGTTGCTATTATTATTTTTTTCATTTTTTTTTAATTTAAAAGACTCTATACATATTAAATCCAAAGTACAATGATTTTTTTCCTTCCCAACTACCTGTAGAATTAGATAAAAAGGATACATCTGTCATAGGTTGACCATTTGAAAAAACCATTTGAAATATATGGCCGCCAGTGTCAATATCCAATCCAACAGTAAGTGGATTATGATAGGGTGAAGCTTCAATTTTTGAACCTAATCGGGCAGCATAATCAATATTTAAACTGAGTCTTTTAGATAGTTTATATCTTCCTCCTCCACCTATTAGATATAAATCTTTTTGATCTATTGCATTATCATATAGGTTTTTGTGAACCAACATTGGTGCAATTTCTACAGAAAAGGATTCGGAAAATTTTCTAGATAATAACAATTGTGAGGTAAAGGCCAATCTATTATTAAATTTTAATTGAGGGTAAATCGCCTTGTCTAAATCACTATTAATGTCCATTGTATTATAACCAACTATAGTAATTGGAAATCCACCAATCATTTGATTAGCCAATTTATACTTAGTAGCAAGTTCATAGGTTTTATTAAAAGTATGTCTAGAAACGCCTATTGACAACCAGTTGGCTACACCATATATACCTCCAATTTTCGTTAATGCATTGTCTAATCCAAAGAAATTATTCATTCCATTAGATAAATCGCCAAATCGATGAGAAATTAATATATAGAGTTCTCCTCTTACAGGAAGCTTTGTAGATTGAATGTTACAAATTTGCAACGCTTTGAAAGCAGCCGTTTCAACTTCCTTTTTATTAGATTTTACGCTGTCTAATTGATTAAACAAATCGTCTTGCGCCGATGCAAAACTAAATGTTAGAAAGACAAATGCTAATGTGATTACTTTTCTCATTTATATTTTATTTACAATAAAAGATTGATCCAATTTTAAATCACCCATTAAATCATCAAAGCCAACAACTCGGCCTTTAATAGTTACATTTTGCCCCTCTTTAAAAGAAGTTTCGTTATTGTTAACACTACAAATAATTGAAGTGTTAATAATAATTTCATTTTTATTTATAGATGTAATTACACCATTTATAGCTACAGCTTTTTCAAGGTATTTTTTATTGGCCACATCAATATTTGTAGTAAATTCATTGAGTATGCTTTTTGAAGACACAGTGAAATCTGTTTGTTCTGAAGTTAAATCTCTAGCTCCACCATACATAACATAGTTGTAACTTGTAAAGCCTGTTATTGCAATAATTGCAATAGTTAAAGCGGTTATTCTCATCTTTTTTTTCATAATTTCAATAGATTTAGGTATTAATAAAAATTTCAATATTTAAGCAGCTCTTTTGTAAGGTTATGTAAAGATACGCTTATAGATATGAAACAAATTTAAAAAGGAATACCCTACCTAATAATATTTATTTTTTTTAAATTTTAAGATATTGAAAATTAAATTTTTATG
>CAIMMM010000172.1 GCA_903842575.1 uncultured Bacteroidota bacterium
ATATCTTTCTTTTCTTTTATTAATTCATTGTAGGCGTCCAATAGAATCGGAATTTCTTTTTGACAATGTCCACAGTCAACATCCCAAAAAACAAGAATGGTAAAATCAGCTTTAATATCGCTCATTTTTACATACATACTACCAATTGCATCTACATTTTTATAATATACTTTGGTAATTTCTTCACTGTTTTTGGCCTCTTCAAAGCCCATGGCTTTCATTTTTTCAAAATCTTCGGCTTTTATCATAAATAAATCCTGAGCTGTGGATCCTACTAATAAAGGTCTTAGTTTATCGGCGCGTTTGATGATTTTTTGTATTACTTCATCATCGTCATAAATTCCTTGTGCTTTTCCTGTTTTAAAATAGTGGTCCGCTAAATAAACAAAAACTTTGTCAAACCCCATTATTTTAGAAGTTTCATAGGAGTAAGTAAAATGAGCCAACATCAATTTATAGAGTAAGCTTCCAGGAACAATTTTAGCCATCATTCTATCAATTTCCACCGAAACTGAATCTGGATGTATCACGACAACTTGATCAAAATATTTTTTTAGTTTATTGGTAAAAAAAGGATTTCTCATTGTAGCATCGTCTTTAAAATCTACATTTTCCCAATAATGCTTTTTGTAGTAATTGTAAGCAGCAATACTATCAGGTCTTCCGTTGGAAGCTTTGGGTACCTCTTTTAAAATCTTTTCCATTTTTAAATTTAGCACATCACCAATATAGGTTCCTTTATTTTGAACTAAGAATTTCTCTTCATAGTCAGTAATGTTTTTTTCTAATTCTTTTTGCTTTTCATTGAGTGATAGCGTATCTTTTTTTGTTTTTAAAATGGAATTTTGTTTCATTCCTTGAAAGGCTGCGCTTTGTTTGCTAATAAATTTTATGTAATTAAAAAATTCATTTTCTCTGGTGGAGTTAAGAGCAACTAAATCTTTAGTCATTTCATTTTCAGAATCGCTTTTTAATTCCAATTTTTGTGTATCATCATCAATAAAAAAGTCAAATAAAATCGATTTTTGCTGACTTATTAAAGTATATATTCCTTTGTTAAGTTTTCCTTTTCCTTTAAAGATTATTTTTCCATTTTTGATATGGGTGCAGGTATCTTTAATAAAGGTTTTATCAAATTGATAATAGGTTAGATACACCAAGGAATCTTTGCAGTTTTTTAAATTTATTTTGATTTCGTACCCTGATTGTGCTGAGGTATTTAGTGAGGATAAGCAAAAGATTATAGCAACAAGTATTTTCTTCATAAACAAGCTTTTTGATGTATTCTTTGAGTTTTCAATCGAACAAAAATAATTTTTTTTTAAAACAAAATCACTTTAGTTATTTTAAAGTTAAGTTAAATTTAATGAAATATGGAGGTATTACTGCAAATTGGATTAGTTTAAAGTTTTTGTTAATGTATTTTTTTTATTGATTTGAGTATATTTGTGTGCTTAAAAAAACTAATTAAAAGTTTAAAAACCATGTCAAAAAAAACAAAAGCATTCTTGTTTCAACTTATTTGTTTTGTAATATTATTTATAGGATTTCGCTATTTGATAGCGGTTTACACCAACTTAACGGGCTATTGGATTCCCATTACAGCATTTGTAGTAGGAACGTTACTTTCTCCACAATTTCAAGCAGTTAATACAAAAGATGGAGAAAAATTATTTATGAAATGGATTTTCTTTAAAGGGGTGAAAGAAATAAAATAAACCTTAAAATTATTTTTTCTTTTTCTTCACTTCTTTTTCCTTAGCCTTTACGGTTGCTTTATACAGCGGTAAAAAATAGGAAATGGTATAATTAAACCCAACTCCAAAATTACCATTGTAAGTACGATTAAAGCCTGGAATATAAAGATTGTCGAAATTGTCAGGTCTTTTTTGAGAAAATAAACGGTTCATTCTAAAACTAAAACCAGCATACACATTGTTGAATAATTTGGCTTTTATACCAATAACAACTTCCAACCATTGCGCCGATAAACCACTAAATTTTGTGCCAGGTTCTATTACGGGTGCTTCACCAAAATAAGGATTTGGATTGTAGATTTCATAGCTGTTTAATGTTTGACTAAACGAACTCACGCCATATCGTAAACCAACATAAATCATGTTTTCCATGTCGAGCCAGTTTTCATACGTATTGTAATCAAAACCTATTTTTACATACGTACCCTGGGTAGTAAAATTTAATCGGTCGTCATCCACAGTTTTGTTTTCGTTACCAATTTCGGCGGCTAGGTAGTGTTTTCTAGTCAATCTATAATCGCCAACAACTTCCAATCCAGTATAATCTTTCTCGTAAAAAGAACGGGAAAGTTTGAACAAATCAACGCCAAAACGAACACCATAGCGCTCTTTCTTTGGAGGAATACTGTCTTTTTTTGTTGTTACTTGTGCTTGCCCCAAAAATGAAAGCAGCACAATCAATAGACTAAAAGTATATTTTGATATGTGTTTCATTTTCGGTTTCTATGTTGGTTGATTCAATATTTAATTCTTGTATCCAAAATCCATCTGGAGTAGTGGCATCCGTTTTGGTAACGCCATTTGGGGTGTTTAATTTAAAAATAGTCTTATAACCACAAGCTCTCGATACAAAAATATCTTCATGAGTATAGTCAAATTGTAGTTTATCCTCGTTGACGATAGCAGGATTAGTATTAGTACTGTTTAAAATGAGTCGGTATTTTGTTAGTTCCTCTGTAGTTTTTAATGGCAGCTTTATGGATGAACCATTTCCAAGATATTTGGTAATTTCCGTTCCCGTTTCATTCAAAATCAAACCTACAGTTTGTCCTTCACCTATTACTTTTAGGTTAATCACGTTTTTCAAAACCGTTGGATTGGTAGCGTCATAAAAATCAATAATTAATCGCGGGGTTGTTGGCGTATTGCCATCGCAAATATCGTCCTTCTCACAGCTAGAGAAAGCAAATGCTACAATTAATAGTAAATATATTTTTTTCATAATTTTAAATTTCCGTACTAATTTACTGTGACTGTGAACTGCTGCCGCAAACTATTTTCTCAGTTCCAAAAGTACAACATTTTCCACATGATGCGTTTGCGGAAACATATCTACAGGTCGCACTCGGGTTACTTTATATTTTTCGTTCAGCAAAGCCAGATCTCGTGCTTGTGTTGCCGAATTACAACTTACATACACAACTTTTTCGGGAGCAATTTTCATAATCTGAGCCACAACATCGGCATGCATTCCGTCTCTAGGTGGGTCGGTAATGATAACATCCGGTCGCCCATGCTGTGCGATGAAGTCATCATTGAACACATTTTTCATATCGCCAACATAAAATTCACAATTGGTGATTCTATTGCGTTTCGCATTTTCTTTGGCATCAAGAATAGCTTCAGGAACGGATTCAACACCAATGACTTTCTTGGCTTGTTTTGAAACAAATTGGGCAATCGTTCCAGTTCCTGTATACAAATCATAAACCACTTCGTTGCCTGTTAAACCCGCAAATTCTCTGGTGATTTTGTATAACTCATAAGCTTGATCGGAATTAGTTTGGTAAAACGATTTGGCATTAATGCTAAAATGCAAGCCTTCCATTTCTTCCAAGATATAATCTCTACCTTTATATAATTTGATATCTTGGTCGTATAGCGTATCATTGGCTTTGCTATTGATAACATATTGCAATGACGTAATTTGCGGGAACTTTTCAAAGATAAAATCCAAAAGCATTTCTCGATTGGCTTTTTCTTCCTGAAAAAACTGTATCAAAACCATCGTTTCTCCGGTGGAAGCAGTTCGAATCATAAGCGTTCTCAAAAAGCCTTCGTGATTTCGGGCATTGAAGAAAGTCATGCCTTTTTCAGTTGCAAATTCTTTAATGGAATTCCGAATAGCATTGGACGGATCTTCTTGCAAATAACATTTTTCGATATCTAATATTTTGTCCCACATTCTAGGAATATGAAACCCTAATGCTGGTTTTTTGCTCAAGGAATCATCCTCGGATTGGATTTCTTTTTCGGTTAACCACCGCGTATCTGAAAAGCCAAATTCCATTTTGTTTCTATAAAAGAATTGCTTTGCCGAACCTAAGATTGGTTCAAAAACTGGCAATTCAATTTTCCCGATGCGTTTTAGGTTGTTATATACTTCCTGGTTTTTGTAAAATAATTGCTTGTCGTAGTGCATGTTCTGCCATTTGCAACCACCGCAAGCACCAAAGTGCTGACAAATGGGTTCAATTCTGTCCAAGGAATATTGATGAAATTTAATGGCTTTCCCTTCGTAATAGGACTTGCGTTTTTTTAAGGTTTGCACATCCACCACATCGCCAGGCACGACGTTAGGTATAAATATTACTTGACCTTCTGGTGCTTTGGCTACAGAGACACCTTTGGCTCCAGCATCAATAACGGTTATGTTTTCAAAGATGACTTTAGTGGTTACTTTTTTTCCCATGAGGCAAAAATAAGGGATTGTATAGTTTTTTAAAGGATGTTTAAGAAAAAAATATAATTTTATAGAAAATATAAAACAATGAAAACTCATTTAGCACTTCTTCGAGGTATAAACGTATCTGGACACAAAATGATAAAAATGGAAGCGTTGAAAAAAGCGCTTGAGGCTATTGGGTTTGTTAATGTGGTCACGTATATCCAATCGGGGAATGTTTTTGTAACTACGAAAGAAGAAAGTCCGACCAAAGTTAGGTTTCTTATTAAACAAGAAATTGCAAAGGTCTTTGGTTATGATGTTCCTGTAATTGTTATTGGCAAAGACGACTTGCAGGCGTGTTTGGACAGGAATTTATTTTTGAATGAATTCCAAATAGATCTGAAGAAACTCTATGTTTCTTTTATTTCTTCGGAATTACCTGAGAATATGATTACCCAACTCAATTTAAACTTCATCAAGCCCGATGAAATTCAATTGGATGGAAAACGAATTTATTTGAAATATGATACTTCTCCCGCCAAAACTAGGTTGGACAACAAATGGATAGAAAAAAGTATGAGTGTGGTTGCTACAACACGTAATTGGAATACGGTGAATAAATTATTGGAAATATTTCAAGAAAGGGGTTAATGGGTTTATAGGTTTTTGTGAGTTATTGGTTAGAAATAAATCAACAAACATCGAGTAAAAAGTTGTAATTTAGCATTGTATATTTGATATAAGCATAATGAATAAATTAAAGCGATTTTGGAAGATTCTCGGACCGGGTTTAATAACTGGCGCAAGTGATGATGATCCTTCTGGAATTGCAACCTATTCTCAAGCCGGTGCTGCTTATGGACTTTCCATGTTATGGACTTCCATAATTGCTTTTCCATTAATGGCGGCTATTCAGCAAATGTGTGCCAAAATTGGATTAGTCACTTCTCAAGGATTAACGGGCGCACTTAAAGCCAACTATCCAAGGCCTGTTTTGTATTTGATGTTGCTTTTTAGTTTTCCAGCTATTGTTATGAATATAGGAGCTGATATTGCAGGCATGGGCGCCGTTGGGAATTTACTATTTCCAAAAATTGCAGCTATTTATTTTAGTATTTTCTTCACGGTATTATTGATGGTTTTAATAATTTACTTGCCCTATCAAAAAATTGCAGCTACATTAAAATATTTGTGTATTGTGCTTTTGGTTTACTTGATAGTTCCTTTTTTATACAAACAAGATTGGTTAGATATTGCTAAAAACACACTTATTCCAACCATTCAATTCAATAAAGAATTTATAAGCGTTTTAGTTGGGATTTTGGGTACTACTATTTCGCCCTATTTGTTTTTTTGGCAATCCTCTATGGAAGTGGAAGAAATGGCACATAAAAAACGACATTTAATAGTCAATAGAAAAATTATTCATGATATGAAACAGGATGTCGATTTTGGAATGTCTTTTTCAGGTGTTGTTATGTTTTTTATTATCCTAACTACCGGAACAGTTTTGTACAAAGGAGGTATTCATCAAATTGACACAGTAGAACAAGCCGCTGCCGCATTGAAACCTTTGGCGGGTAATTTTGCCTATTTGCTTTTTGCCATAGGTGTTATTGGCACCGGACTTTTGGCCATACCCGTTTTGAGTGGTTCTTTGTCCTATATCATTACTGAAACCTTTGGATGGGAGCAAGGATTAGATAAAAAATTTCATGAAGCAAAAGCTTTTTATATCGTAATGGTTATTTCCTTAATTTTGGGATTATCCTTAAATTACATTGGGATTTCACCAGTGAAAGCTTTGATTTATACTGCCATTTTGTATGGAATGACAGCGCCAGTTTTAATTGCAATTATTTTGCATATATCCAATAATAAAAAAGTAATGGGGAATTTTACCAATAGTAGATTTTCTAATATTCTAGGTTTTTCAGCTTTGATTATCATGTCAGTAGCGGCTATTGTTTTATTATACTTGCAGTTAGTATAAAATTCATGATTTAACATTTTAATAATAATCAAATATCAATTTCAAAATTCTTATAAATCAGTATTAAATTTTATACTTTTGCCAAAGTTTATGGATGATTTCTCTCCAAAAAGAAGGAATTGATATTTTAAAAAAAAAAATCTGATCCAATCCTAGCGAACTAACGCAGTAAACAAGGTTGGGTTAAAAAGAAAGATTATGTCAGTTTTAGAAAAAATTAGTTCAGAAGAGATTATTGCATTAGAAAACAAATATGGTGCACACAATTATCATCCGCTTCCTGTGGTTTTAAGTAAAGGGGAAGGCGTTTATGTTTGGGATGTTGATGGTAAAAAATATTATGATTTTCTATCCGCTTACTCTGCGGTTAACCAAGGTCACTGTCATCCAAAAATTGTTGGAGCCATGATGGAACAAGCGCAAAAATTGACACTTACCTCTCGTGCTTTTTACAATGATAAATTGGGGGTTTACGAAGAATACCTAACTAAATATTTTGGTTTCGATAAAGTATTGCCAATGAATACAGGTGCTGAAGCTGTCGAAACGGCTTTGAAGCTTTGTAGAAAATGGGCGTATGAAAAGAAAGAAATTCCAGAAAATGAAGCACAAATTATTGTTTGTGATGGTAATTTCCACGGAAGAACCACTACGATTATTTCCTTTTCAAACGATGAAAATGCCAGAAAGAATTTTGGGCCTTATACAGGAGGATTTATCAAAATTCCCTACGATGACATCAATGCATTAGAAAAAGCTATTAAATCAAATGCAAACATTGCCGGATTCCTTGTTGAACCTATCCAAGGAGAAGCAGGAGTTTACGTTCCGGCAGATGATTATTTGGCTAAAGCAAAAGCACTTTGTACAGCGAACAATGTTTTATTCATAGCCGATGAGGTACAAACTGGTATTGCAAGAACAGGAAAACTGTTAGCTGTTCATCATGAAAATGTACAACCTGATATTTTGATTTTAGGAAAAGCCATTTCGGGTGGGGTTTACCCGGTATCTGCAGTATTGGCGAATGATAACATTATGAATGTAATCAAACCAGGACAACACGGTTCAACATTTGGTGGAAACCCAATTGCTGCAGCTGTAGCTATTGCAGCACTTGAAGTAGTGAAAGAGGAGAAATTAGCTGAGAATGCAGAGCGATTAGGGAAAATTTTCCGGTCAGAATTGAATAAATATATTAAAACATCCAATATTGCAACTTTAGTTCGTGGGAAAGGATTACTTAATGCCTTAGTAATAAACGATACAGAAGAAAGTGAAACCGCTTGGAATATTTGTTTGGCTTTAAGGGATAATGGCTTATTGGCCAAGCCAACACATGGTAATATTATCCGTTTTGCACCACCATTGGTTATGAATGAAGAACAATTATTAGATTGTGTTTCGATAATTATTACAACGTTAAAACAATTTGAAAAATAACATTAATCTATTAACCAACCAAAACTGTTTAATTTATGGAAAATCAAAATAACGGAATACAATTACAGGAAGAAGCCTTTGAATATTTAAGAGAAAGTGCTAAATGGTCTATGTTTCTAGCTATATTGGGCTTTGTAGGCATTGGATTTTTAGCTATTGCAGCTTTATTAATGACTTCATTAATGTCATTAATGCCCGAAACCCCTGGTCCATTTGGAGCCATTAAAGGATTTATTTCAATTTTGTATTTGGTAATGGCAATAGTATATTTATTCCCAATTTATTATTTATATAAATATGCAACCGATGCAAAGTCAGCCTTGCAAAATTATAATTCAGAGACTTTAACAAATGCTTTTAAAAACTTAAAATCGCATCATAAATTTTTAGGAATCTCTATGATAATTATTATTTCATTGTATATTGTTTTGGCTATTGTAGCAGTTATTGCTTTTGCAGCTTTTAGATAAATAAAATATTTTTGCACAAAAAAGCCATCTCATTTTGTGGGATGGCTTTTTAATTAAAGTATACTCTAATTTCCAAGATAGTCATGTATTCGTTCTTTCATTAAATCTTCATCTTGCAAAGCATCTAATCCAACAATACTAATAACCCAAATTATTAAGAGTATAAACAATACGCCAAGTATAATGCCGATAATTGCTAATACACGACCGATATTTACAGTTTGATAATTGGTATACACTATGTCATTGCTTCGGTCTAAATTCATGTCTTTTTGAGCTAAAACTAGAGCAATAATACCAAAGATAATTCCAAAAATACCATAGCAAATACAGCTCACCACTGAAATAATTCCTAAAGCTAAAACTAAGTTGGCATTGGGTAATTTATTGTTTTCCATAATTGATTTATTGTTTAAAAATTAATAATTTTGTAAAAGTAAGAAACAACCATTATGATTGCATTTGTGATGGTGATAAATATAACAATTTTACAAATAAATTTTGAAACTAAAACCAATTCATTAAAGTTTCTTAATTTTGAATACCAAAAAAAATACTATGAAGAAGTTTTTAATTCCCATTATGATTGTTGCTATTACAATTGCTTTTTATGAACAAAGTAAAGAGAAAGCTAATCTCTATATTGAGATACTAGCCATAGTAATCTTCATGTATAGCATGTTGCGATTGAGCGCAAAAACACCTAGTAAAAATGACGATAATTTAGATGAAGATGATAACAAAAGGGGATAAGGTTTCTGTACTTGACGAGGCTATTGACGGCATCGTTTTGGAGGTGAAAAATAAGGAGGTTACCATCGAAACCACAGAAGGTTTTACGATGACATATTTTGTCAACGAACTAATTAAAATTAACAATTCCAATGTTTTAACTGAAAATAACGGAAGTTTTAATTTACATAAAATAAAATTGGAAAAAGAAATTCCAAAACCACGAAGTTTTGTAAAAGAAAAGAAATCCAAGCATGAAAATCCGGTTCCGGAATTTGATTTACACATCGAAAAATTGGTCAAAAATTATAAAGGAATGAACAATTATGAGATACTCACTTTGCAATCAGAAACGGCAAAAAGACACCTTGATTTTGCCATCAGAAATCGCATCCCCAAGATTGTTTTTATACATGGTGTTGGTGAAGGAATTCTAAAATCGGAGCTCGATTTTCTTCTTGGAAGATATGAAATGATAACTTTTCAAGATGCTAATTATCAAAAATATGGTCTTGGTGCTACTGAAATTTATTTTAAACAAAATGTAAAATAAAAAAATATCCCATCTCTTTTTTTTCTAACAAGACGGGATATTTTTTGGTTTAGGTAGTTTACAAACTCGTGTCAAAACTGCCATAAAGAAAATCATCCCCCAAATAGAAATCACTATTTCCTTTTTTCATGGTTACTTTTTTCAAATGAACGGTATGTCGGAATGTATTAGGTCCGTTGGATGTTGTGGTCACTTCAATTGTGCCATCGGTGCCTTCAATACCATCAACGGCATTCCATTCTTGTGCTAATGTTGGAGTATTTGGGGTTGGTGACGTACAGAAAAATAAATCATTTATGGTACCATTGAATAATTTGTATGTCAATTTTTTGGTAGCGCTAACGGTTGCTGTTCTTGGTGTTACCGTTGCTTCGTTGGCAAAAAGTGTAGAAAAATTGTCCACATCTAGTACAAGTGATTCTCCTCCGCTAAAACTAAATATTCTATTATCACAACTACTTTTAGTTACTGCTTCTTCATCAAATCCAAAAGGTAAACTACTAACGGATGTAGTATAATTTCCAAAAACGAAGGTTTCATAGAGCTGATCGCCACTAGGTTTTAGGAAAGTTACATTCTTTAAAACAATATAATGTTTGTAACCTGTAATTTTAGTTGCATTGGTAATTGCATCAGTTGTTTTTATTGCTGTAGTTGTAATTTGAATCGTTCCCGATGTAGTAATCCATTCTTCGGTAACATTGGGTGTAGCACTTGGAACTGTTGGACAAACATTTTCGGCACTCGCGGCGCTACTATAAAGTCTGTAAACTGCACGTTTTGTTGTGCTTATGGGTATTGTAGTTGGTATGTTTTCCAATGTTTCATCGTTTACAAAATCAGATGAAGGAATTTCTAAATAAAGAATTTCTGAATCTTTTACTTTGTAAATGACATCTTTACTAGTGCATTTTATAGCTGTAACATTAGCAAAATCAATAGATTCCACCGTTAAATTTCCGTCATCACAGGCATTTATCAATAATAGTAAGCAAACTATACCTAAAAATCTTTTCATTGTTCTAAATTTTGAACAAAAATAAGTTTTTTATACCAATACTACTTCTTTTGTGCTTTTTTTAGCACTAGTAATTTTATATTTGCACTATGAAAAAGATTTATCTCGATAATGCTGCTACAACCGCCATACGTCAAGAAGTTATTGACGAAATGGTGCAAGTCATGCAAAACGATTTTGGGAATCCTTCGTCAATACACAGTTTTGGACGAAGTGCTAAGGCAATTTTGGAAACTTCGAGAAAAACTATTGCAAAATTATTGCATTGCAATGCACAAGAAATTATATTCACTTCATCGGCCACTGAAGCTTCCAATTGGATTTTAAAAAGTGCCATTAAAGATTTTGCTTTTAAGCGAATCATAACTAGTAGGGTGGAGCATCACGCTACTTTATACACGATTCTTGCATTGCAAATGGAATTCAATATACAAGTAGATTACGTATCTATTTTGCCCAATGGAACCCTAGATTTTAATCATTTAGAAAAATTGCTTTCACAAGATGTCAAAACGTTAGTTTCTTTAATGCATGTTAATAACGAGACGGGGGTTGTTACAGCTATTGAAAAAGTGGGTAAATTGTGTCATGCTTGTAATGCATTATTTCATTGTGATGCGGTGCAAGCTGTTGGGAAAACGGAAATCAATTTGCATGAATTTCCAATTGATTTTTTAGTAGCAAGTGCTCACAAATTTCATGGACCAAAAGGTGTTGGTTTTGCATATGTTAGAAAAAATTTGGTTTTGCAACCTATGATTTTTGGTGGTGAACAAGAAAAGGGATGGCGTGCCGGTACTGAAGCGTTGCATCAAATTGCGGGAATGGCAAAAGCTTTGGAGTTGTCCTATCAAAATCTAGATACAGAAAGAAATTATATTTCCGATTTAAAAGAATACTGTTTACAAAAACTAACTGCCGAGTTTCCAACTTTAAATGTAAATGGGTCTCCTACTTTATACAATATCATCAACATCCTTTTGCCTTTTTCGGAAGCCAAAACTGCCATGATTTTATTCAATCTTGATATGAAAGGTATCGCTGTGTCAAGAGGGAGTGCTTGTCAAAGCGGCAGTATTAAGCCCTCTCATGTCTTGGTAGAAATGCTTTCTGAAGAAGATTTGAAAAAACCAAGTTTGCGTATTTCATTTAGTCATTACAATACCAAAGAAGATATTGACACCTTAATTATTGCCTTAAAGGCTATTTAATTGTTTTTTATTTCGCAGTCTCCTTCGCCTTTTTAGCTTTTTCCTTTTCTTGTTTTTTGAAATAACCCCGAAAGAAAAAGTTATGTTTTAAAGCTTCCAGGTTTTCATTTAGTTTGCTACTGGCTTGGTTAATGTTGGTCATAGTAGAATCTATTTGTTTAACCAATTTAGGGTCATTAGATAAATAATTAATAGCCCCTTTACCTTCTTTCATATTGGTGATAGTACTGTTTAAATTGACCACTACTTTATCAATTTGATTACTTGATTTCTCTAAATTAATTATTATTTTTTTAATATTTCGAGCAACGGTAGTATCTTTCAAAACACCGATAACATTGTCTTTATTATCTAATTGAATAATTATTTTATTCAAACTAGTTACCGATTCGGAAGTTCCTTTGCTGGTGACTTTTAAGTAGTAGATGGTTTTTTTGATGTCTTCACTCAAAACAGAATCCTTTAATAGCATTCCTATCGTTCCTTTTCCATCATTAATTTGATCGGTTATTT
Organism: uncultured Bacteroidota bacterium; assembly: GCA_903842575.1. Lineage (GTDB taxonomy): Bacteria > Bacteroidota > Bacteroidia > Flavobacteriales > Flavobacteriaceae > Flavobacterium. Next base: position 12,359 of record CAIMMM010000172.1, read on the forward strand.
TAATTAAATTGGCAGTTACAACTTTGGTATTGTCGCTTGTCTTACTTAAAGTTTTTAGGATGTCATCGGTCATTATTCTTTTTTCAGACTGAATTATATCACCTTCTTTAACATGTTGATTAGATAGTTTTCCAGGTATTATATTTACAATCATGTTTCCTACTAAACCATCGGACCCAATCGAAGCTACTGCGTCTTTCTTGATGTGATGGATAGCACTTTCTTCTATCATCATGGCTACTTTAATCGAGGAATCGTTTACGATCTCAATATTTTTTACTGTCCCAACATTGATTCCCGAAAAACGCACGTTATTGCCAATTTGTAATCCGTTGATGTTCTTGAATTGAGCACTAATGGTAGCTGTTTTATTAAACATATTTTGCTTGTTGCCAATAAAATATACGGTTAATATAAAAAAGAGGGAACCTAGGATAACGAAAATGCCGAGACGAATTTTTTGATTAGTTGTTTTTTCCATTGCTATAGTTATTTAAAAAAGGCTTCTATTTTTGGGTCTTTTGATGCTGCTAATTCCTCAAAAGTTCCTTCGGCATAATTGATCCCATCAATTAATAAAATCATGCGATTGGCTATTACTCTTGCGCAATCTATATCGTGTGTTATAATAATTGAGGAGGTTTTATATTTTTCTTGAATTGATTTCATTAGTAATATAATTTCTTTAGAAGTAATGGGGTCTAAACCCGTTGTAGGTTCATCATACAAAATAATTTTGGGTTGCAAAATTAATGTTCTAGCCAAAGCTATTCTCCGTTTCATACCGCCAGAGAGTTCATTGGGCATCAAATTAATGCTGCTTTCCAGTCCAACATTTCTTAATGCTTCCATTACCATTGGGGTAGTGTCTTCTATTTCACCAAATTTTTTTGTATGTCTTCGCAAAGGAAATTCTAAATTTTCCCTAACCGACATCGAATCATATAAGGCACTTCCTTGAAAAAGAAAACCAACTTCCGTTCTAATTTCGTCTAATTCTTCCTGATTTACATTGGATAAGTCTTTATCCATAATAATTATTGTTCCGCTATCAAATTCTTCAAGACCAATTAAGCATTTAATCATAACCGATTTTCCTGAACCTGATTTCCCCATTACTACAAGGTTTTCCCCTTCAATCAAATCCAAATGAAAACCATCTAAAACATGATTCTCCCCAAAGGACTTATATAAGTCTTTTATTTCTATAATTGGTTTCAGATTCGTTTTTGTGGTCATAAATCGTAAAAAATATTGGTTACAAAAACAGCAACAAAATCTATAATAAATAACAACATAGAGGTATAAACAACGGCGGCATTAGCAGCATTACCAACTCCGGCCGTTCCCTTTTTACAATTATATCCTTTAAAACAGCCTACCAAACCAATAGCAAAACCAAAAAAGAAACTTTTAATTGTGGAAGGGATAACATCGCTAAACTCCAATATATTAACCACCTTATTCATGTATAAAACAAAAGAAACATCGCCTTTTAAATATTCTATTAGAGAAGATCCATAAATAGCGATTACATCACCAAAGAAAACCAAAATGGGAAGCATTAAAGTGGTTGCCATAATTCGGGTTACCACTAAGTATTTATAGGGATTTGTACCCGAAACTTCCATGGCATCAATTTGTTCGGTAACGCGCATAGAACCCAATTCGGCTCCAATTCCCGAACCAATTCTGCCAGCGCAAATTAAAGCCGTGATAATGGGGCCAATCTCTCGTATTATGGACACACTCACCATGGCAGGAATCCATGATGCTGCACCAAAATTTTCTAAAGTAGGTCGGGATTGCAGGGTAAAAACTAAACCAATAATAAATCCGGTAACGCCAACAAGCAATAAAGAGCGGTTGCCCATATAAAAACATTGACGGAGAAACTCCTTAAATTCAAAGGGACGTTTAAATATTTCTTTGAAAAAGCGCCCTCCAAAATAGGAGAGTTCACCTACTTCTATGAAGAAGGGCTGAACCAATTCCGGTAATTTTAAGTTTACCTTCATTTTTTGACGTATTGGTTTCAAAATGAAACGGTTTACCCAAATTTACGAATATTTATTCGTTTTTAAAGCTTATGTTTTAAAAATTGTAATAATTTTATTGTATATACTATTTAAAACTTAACCGTTATCGTTTTCGATTCTCCGTTTCGTTTAAAAGTTACAGGTAGTTCATCACCGGGATTAATTTTCCCTAAACATTCCATATAGCTATAAACTTCTTTGACTTCGCAAGTGCCAATTTTAGTAATAATATCCCCTTCTTTAATTCCAGCTAAATCTGCGGGTCTTCCTTCTGTGACTCCATCAATATGTAACCCGTCGCCATGATCGGTATAATCTGGCATCACCCCTAAAGTCACTTTGTATTTAGCGCGTGTTTTTTCAGCATTCATTTTGGTTTTTGTAAATACAACGCTTTCTTGATTGCTAATATCACTGAGCACTCTAAAGGCATAATCCGTACAGTTTTTCACACCGTAATAATTAATTTTATCTTCATCATCGGATGGTTTGTGATAATCGGTATGTGTACCTGTAAAGAAAAACAACACGGGAATTTCTTTTAAGTAAAAGGAAGTGTGGTCTGACGGTCCAATACCGCTTTGGTCTAGCGTGATGTTAAATCCTGCGGGCTTGTCTTTTTCAATCAAATCGGCAAATGTTGGACTTGAGCCAACACCTCCAACAGTCATTTCTTTTTTATCATTTAGTCGACCAATCATATCCATATTGAGCATGGTAATTACGTTTGGGTACTTTGTTTTAATAGTTTCAGCCAATTTTTTAGAGCCAATTAGCCCGTCTTCTTCACCAGAAAACAAAGCAAAAACGTAATTGACTTTTTCCACCGTTTTATTTTGTGAAAACATTCTAGCTAATTCTAAAACACCTGCTACGCCCGAGGCATTGTCATCGGCGCCATTGTGAATTTCACCTTTTGAATTAGCTTTCGTGGAGTTGTTGTGTTCGTTCAAACCTAAATGATCATAATGTGCCCCAACAACAATTGTTTTGGATGCTTTATTATCAAGGTAAGCAATAACATTGTGACCGGTATTATCGCTAACTTCTAATGAATCGTGTGGATTTAATTTTAGTTTATAGGTAAACTCTTGAAGGTAATTGTCTTTTTCAAATGGCTTTAAATTTAATGCTTTCAATTGTTTTATTAAATAATCGGACGCTATTTTTTCTTCTTTGGAACCGGTTAATCTTCCTTTTAATGCATCGGAAGCCAAATAGGAAATGTGCTTTTTAAGTTCAGTAGGCTGTACATATTCGGCATCATCTGTATCTACCCAATCTGCAATAAAGACATTGGTTTCACGTGCTTTATCTTGTTGTCGATTACTTGAAAACACCAATTTTTTTCCGTCGGGAGAGAACATTGGAAACGCATTGAATTCACTTTGATAGGTAATTTGTTTTAGGTTTTCTCCATTCAAATCAATCATGTACAATTGAAAATCGTAACCATGAGTGGAATGATGATTGGATGAAAAGATAATTTTTTTGCCAGAAGGAAGGAAGTAAGGCGCCCAATTGGCTTTGCCAAGGTGTGTTATTTGTTTTAGATCACTTCCGTCAATATTGCAGGTGTAGATTTCCATTTCTGTTGGCGCTACCACATTGTCTTTCAAAAGGGCTTTGTAATCGGTGATTTCCGCTTCTGTTTTTGGACGTGATGAGCGAAACACTAATTTTTTGCTATCGGGAGAAAAGAAACTCCCACCGTCATAACCCAATCCAAAAGTGATTTGTTTGACATGACTTCCATCAATATCCATAGTGTACAATTCTAAATCGCCACTTCGGATACTAGTGAAAGAGATTTTTTTACCATCAGGAGAAACTACTGCTTCGGCATCATAACCGGGAGAGTTTGTTAGTTTCTTTACAATTTTTCCATTTAAATCAGCGATATAAATATCAAAATCAGGGTAAACTGCCCATAGATATTTCCCATCATGAGGTTTTGGTGGAGGAGGACACGTTTCATTTCCTTCATGTGTAGAAGCATATAAAATGTGTTTCCCATCGGGCATAAAGTAAGAACAAGTGGTTCTTCCTTTTCCGTTGGAAATGGGTTTTAAACTGGTAGTCGAAATCTCTTTTTCCTGAAGATCCAGCATGTAAATTTGGTCACAATGCATTCCCATGGCCGGATTATTAACTTGCAGCGTTAAATGTTTGCTATCTGGACTAAAATACGCTTCGGCATTATCGCCACCAAAGGTTAGTTTTTTTATATTTTTTAAATTGCTTTCTTGCGCTACCGCAACGATTGTTGCTATTGAAAAGAGGAGTGAGAATTTGCTAATTGAATTCATGTATTTAAATATTTGAAGTGCAAAAATACTAAAATGGAATGACTTTAGGAACTTGATATTATGTTAAGTATTTTATAAAAAAAATCCGTTTTGCGAAAGCAAAACGGATTTAATATTTTAATACGTTATTTCTAACTTACAAGTGAATCACTTCGCCATAGGCATCAGCTACCGCTTCCATTACCGCTTCACTCATAGTAGGGTGCGGGTGTATCGATTTTAAAATTTCGTGACCTGTAGTTTCTAGTTTACGTGCTACAACTGCTTCTGCAATCATGTCGGTAACACCAGCGCCAATCATGTGGCAACCTAGCCATTCGCCGTATTTGGCATCGAAAATAACTTTTACAAATCCGTCAGGAGTTCCTGCAGCTTTTGCTTTCCCAGATGCTGAGAAGGGGAATTTACCAATTTTTAATTCGTATCCTTTTTCTCTAGCTTGTTTTTCGGTTAAACCAACGGAAGCAATTTCGGGAGTAGCATAGGTACATCCAGGAACATTTCCGTAATCAATTGGATCAACGTGTAGTCCAGCAATTTTTTCTACACAGTTAATCCCTTCTGCTGAGGCAACGTGTGCCAATGCCTGACCAGGTGTTACATCGCCAATCGCGTAATAGCCTGGGATATTGGTTTGGTTGTAAGCATTTACTAAAATTTTATCTTTGTCAACTGCAATTCCCACTTCTTCTAAACCAATATTTTCGATATTGGTTTTAATTCCTACTGCCGAAAGCACTATTTCTGCTTCTAAAACTTCTTCGCCTTTAGCGGTTTTTACAAAAGCTTTTACGCCTTTTCCAGAAGTGTCAATTTTTTCTACAGAAGAACTTGTCATGATTTTGATGCCTGCTTTTTTCAATGAGCGTTCCATTTGTTTAGAGATGTCTTCGTCCTCAACCGGTACAATATTCGGCATGAATTCGACGATAGTAACATCGGTTCCCATCGCGTTGTAAAAATGAGCAAATTCCACTCCAATCGCGCCTGATCCAACAATAATCATCGATTTTGGTTGGGTTGGTAACGTCATTGCTTGACGATATCCAATTACTTTTATACCATCTTGAGGAAGATTTGGCAATTCGCGAGAACGAGCACCCGTTGCAATGATTATATGATCGGCTGAATATTCAGTTACTTTTTTAGTAGCATCGGTTACATCCACTTTTTTGCCGGCTTTTAGCTTTCCAAAACCTTCAATAACGTCGATTTTATTTTTCTTCATTAAGAATTGAACCCCTTTACTCATCCCGTCAGCCACTGAGCGGCTTCGATTTACAACGGCTCCAAAATCTTTATCAAATCCAGCTACGGTTAACCCATAATCGGAGGCATGTTTTAGGTAATCAAAAACTTGTGCTGATTTCAGCAATGCTTTGGTTGGGATACAACCCCAATTTAAGCAAACCCCGCCTAAGTTTTCTTTTTCGATTACGGCTACTTTAAAACCCAATTGAGATGCTCTGATGGCGGTAACATAACCACCTGGACCACTTCCTAAAACAATGATGTCATATTTCATAAGTATATAATTTCTATGATTAATTTGAAGTTGCGAATTTACGGAAATATTTTAAAATAAAGTTGAGAAGTTGAAGAGATTAGAAAGTTTATGGTTTGTTTTATTTTTCGTTTACATTCCATACCTTTTTAACAATTGAAACAATTGTCGTAGCAATAATAGCACCTAATAGCGCCATAGTAATATCTTTTTGTGCATCCCAAATATCTCCTTGTAATCCTAGATAAGCATCGCCTTGTGCTTTGAAAAATACATCGGCAACCGCCCATTCTATCAATTCATAAAAGGCACTAATGGAAAGTGTAATTTCAATAGGTAATGTCCACGCCACCCAACTTGGGAATTTGAGCCATTTTAAAAACATTTCTCGCATTGGATAGGCCAATAAAAATCCGAAACTAAAATGAACAATTCTATCGTAATGATTTCGTGGTAAATCGAGCGCATCTTTTAGCCAATAGCCAAATGGATTTTCCGCATAGGTGTATTTAGAGCCATAAACATGCAGGCATAAATAAATACAAATTAACAAATAGCTTAGGTCACTAAATTGGAATTTTTTATAGCTAAAAATCATAAAACCAAGAAATAGAAAAACTAAGGTGTTTTCTAAAAACCAATTGGCGGTATCGGTATTTCCAACATAGGAATTAATCCAACAAATGATAAAAAAAGCAATGAAAAATTTAAGCCAATTATTACTTTTTAAAAGTGTTCTGTATTTTGTGATTGCGATTGTAAATGCCATTTATTAGGGTTTTGGTTAGTAAATAGTGTTAGCTTTCGCTTTCAACTGCAAACTGAGAATCATACAATTTTTTATAAAATCCTGATGTTACATTGAGTAATTCTTGATGTGTACCTTGCTCTACAATTTGTCCTTTATCCATTACAATAATTTTATTGGCATTGACGATGGTTGCCAAACGATGGGCTATGACAATGGAAGTTCTCCCTTTGGTTATGGTTTCTGTGGCACGTTGAATGAGCTCTTCACTATAGGTATCAATCGATGAAGTGGCTTCGTCCAAAATTAAAATACTAGGATTACTAGCGTAAGCTCTAAGAAAAGCAATTAATTGTCGTTGTCCTGAGGAAAGCATTACGCCACGTTCTTTCACATCAAAATCATAACCATCAGGCAAACTCATGATGAAATCGTGAACGCCAATTTTCTTGGCCGCAGTGATAACGGTTTCTCTAGAAATTTCCGGATTATTAAGGGTGATGTTATGAAAAATAGTATCGGCAAAAAGGAAAACGTCTTGTAAAACAATGGCAATTTGTCTTCGTAGGCTTTCTAATTGAAAATTATTTATATTTTGATTATCCACATAAATATTTCCTGAATCAATTTCATAGAAACGATTTAGCAAATTGATAATGGTAGATTTTCCAGCTCCTGTTGCTCCAACAATAGCAATGGTTTCTCCAGCTTTTACATTGAGGTTAATCCCTTTTAAAACTTCTTCACCTTGGATATAGGAAAAGCGTACGTTTTCAAATTTAATCTCACCTTTAAAATGATTGGCTATTACAACTCCATCATTTTGCACATCACTTTCGGTATCTAAAATGTCAAAAACACGATTGGCTGCAATCATTCCCATTTGCATTTCATTGAATTTATCTGCAATTTGCCGCAGCGGGTTGAACAACATTCCAATGAACATGGTATAGGAAAACAAATCGCCAAAAGTGGTAAATTTATCTCCGTCAATAATATGAAATCCACCATAAAGAACAACGGAACCTAAAGTTAAAGAGGATATAATATCAGCAATAGGGAAGAAGATGGAGTTGTATAAAATGGTTTTTATCCAAGCATTATTGTGCTTACTATTAATTTCTTTGAACTTTTCATATTCAATACCTTCCCGATTAAAAAGTTGGACGATTTTCATTCCGGTAACCCGTTCTTGCACAAAGGTGTTCAAATTGGCCACTTGATTTCTAACTTCTTCAAAGGCAACTTGCATTTTGCGTTGGAATATTCGAGTGATATAAACTAAAACAGGCATTGCTAATATTACAATCCATGTTAATTTCCAATTCATATAAAACATAAAAAGTAACACGACTAACATTTTCAACATATCACTGAAAATCATAAATAATCCTTGACTGAAGATACGTGCTATTTGTTCGATATCAGAAACAGAGCGGGTTACCAATTGTCCAACAGGAGCATTGTCAAAATATCTCATTCGGAAACTGAGTAAATGTTTGAACAATTTTGTTCTTATGTCTTTGATAATATCTTGTCCTAGCCAATTTGCCCAATACACAAAATAAAATTGTGATATGGTTTCCATTATCAAAACAACCCCCATAATTGCTACATAAGTAAAAAGACCGGATTTGTCTTTTGGAGCCAAATAGGCATCTACAGTTTGTTTTAATAAATAAGGACGTAAAGCTGCAAAAACAGATAAGGAAATAGCAAACACAATTACGCCGTTAAACCTAAACTGATAGGGTTTGGTATATTTTAATATTCTTTTGAATAAACTTGTATCAAATGCTTTTGCTTTCATGTGTTATAGGTAATCATATTCAATCTTTGTTAAGTATAAACCATGTGCTGGAACAGAAAAACCAGCTTGATTGCGGTCTTTGCTTTCAAGAATTGTTTGAAAATCTTTCAATGATATTTTTCCCAATCCAATATTTATCATAGTGCCTACTATGGCTCGAACCATATTGCGTAAAAATCTATCAGCGGCAATAGTAAAAATTAGTTTATCGCCATTTTGTTGCCAAAGGGCTTCTGCTATTTTACAATTAAAGGTATTTACATCGGTGTTTACTTTGGAAAAACATTCAAAATCGGTATGATTAAATAAAAGTTTAGCCGCATCATTCATTGCCTTAATATCCAATGGAGAAGGATTGTACCAACTGCCTTCATTTTTAAAAACATCTTTCTGTGAATGTATATGATACTCATACGTTCTTTTGGTAGCGTCAAATCGGGCATGAGCCGTATCATGAACTTTGTGAATGTTGATAATCGCTACATCTTTGGGTAAAAATGAATTAAGTTTGTGAATAAGGAAAGGTACCTCAATTTCAGTGTCAAAATCAAAATGAGCAAACATTTGTTTAGCATGAACACCTGTATCTGTTCGTCCAGCACCCACTAGGTCAATGGTTGTTTTTAAAATAGTAGATAACGCCGTATTTAAAATTTCTTGCACAGAAATAGCGTTAGGTTGGTATTGCCAACCGTGATAATTTGTTCCGTTATACGCTAGTTCTATGAAATATCTCAAAGTGGAAGTTGCAATGTTTAAAGCTGTAAATTTACAAAGTTTTTAATTGATTTAAATGTTTAAAGTTTCCTAAATAATTAACTTTGTGTCGAAACTGCTTTGTGGCAAATTATATGAAAAAAATCCTTCTACTTTCCGATACCCATAGTCATCTTGATGATGTTATTTTAAAATATGTCAATCAAGCTGATGAAGTGTGGCATGCTGGCGATATAGGTGATTTGGTTGTGACTGATACACTAAAAAAATTGAAACCATTGCGAGCTGTATTTGGAAATATTGACGATGACAAAGCAAGAATGGAATTTCCATTAAACAATCGTTTTATGTGTGAAGATGTTGATGTTTTGATAACACATATTGGTGGTTATCCTGGAAAATACAATCAAGCCATTAGAACAGAGTTACAAAATAATCCTCCAAAACTTTTTATCAGCGGACATTCTCATATTTTGAAAGTGCAGTTTGATAAAAAACTAAATTTACTGCATATGAATCCGGGATCGGCAGGTATTTATGGTTTTCATCAAGTGCGAACCATGTTGCGTTTTGAAATTGAGGGCGAAAAAATACAGCAACTCGAGATTATAGAATTAGGCAATCGGAGTTAATGGTTTTTTAAGAATGGCTTCAAAAGTTGAAGGTTCATCGCTAGAAACGCTAAAAGACACTAAAATTTCTATAACAATTCAGTTTTAGTTGGTCATTAAGTTGTTCTTGATTGCATAAAGAACTAATCCAATAGAGGATTTTACATTTAGTTTTTGCATTAAATTTTTACGATGAGTATTGACGGTATTGGCACTAATATAAAGCTCTTCGCTAATTTCATTGGTATTGTATTGTAAAGCAATGAGTTTAAGGATTGCCAATTCTCTATCGGTAATGTTTGAATTTAGCAATGCACTAGTGGATGATAAATTATAAGTTTTTTTATTAGATGAGGAATTAAAGATTTTTGTTTTTATATTATTGCAAAAATATTCTTCGCCATCTAAAACAACTTGTATGGCTTCAAGTACATTCTCACTCGCACATTGTTTAGATATAAATCCTTTTGCTCCCAATTTCATGACTTTTTTAACTAACATTAAATCATCATAAGTTGAAAACGCAATAATATGAAAGGGAGGTTTTTTCTCCGCATATTCTTTTAAAACTTCAAGGCCATCTACATAGGGCATTCTTATATCCATAATGAGAATGCTCGCTTTTTCATTCCTAACTTTCTCAATTAAATTGGTTCCGTCCAAAGAGCATCCAGAAATTTCATAATTTGGATTGGTAGTAATCAAATTTTTTAAGCCATCAAGAAGAATCTGATGGTCATCGGCAAGATGTATTTTAATTTTATGGCTCATAATCAAAATAATTCCTCAAATATAATAAAAAAAAAGCTACAAATAATATTAATTTTGGTATAAAAAAACTATACAAAGCAAAAAAAACCCAAACATAAAGTTTGGGTTTTCTCAGCACTACATAAACTAAGTTTATAGGTTTATCGCAATCGATCAACAGATTTCACGAGATCTTCGTCCTTCTTGATAGCTTTGTTGGCCAAAACTAATAAAACGATAGAAACAATAGGTAAGAACATCCCAATACCTTTCTCAGAAACCGTAGCTTCTCCAGATAAATTTAGCGTTCGATACACAAATAATCCTAATAAAATTAAATTAAATATCATATTCAATCTGCCTAAAACAAATTGATGTTGTCTTTTTTTATAAGATAAAATGCTCAATAAAGAAGCACTTATACTTAATCCGAATAAAGTTACATAAGTCATATCGACCATAAAAAAGTAATCTTTTCCATCCATTGCTTTCCATAATGGGAATACAAATGGTAAAACACCCGAAACCACAAAGGCTAGGATGAGGTAAATAGTTTGAATTCTTTGTAACATTTTTTTGTATTTGATGCACAAAAATATAATTTCTTTTTTAAAATACTATTGCATGATTAAAATTTATTCGTATTATTGCATAACAAATCCGTAAGTACTTCATCCTTCGGAACATTCAAAGTAAAAAAAACTACCACAATTACACTGCTTTCAAATTCAATAAAAAATAATATACTGAACATTTATGTTTGATATTTCTGCCCTCAAAGAAATGAAGCTTTCCGAGCTTCAAGAAATAGCTAAATTAGCTAAAACCATTAAGACAACTGGCGTTAAAAAAGATGCACTAATTGAGCAAATTTTAGAGCAACAAGCCGAAGCGGCTCCACCAAAAACTGCCGAAAAAGCAGCCAAAGTCATTGCCGAAGACAAACCAAAAAGAGCAAGGATTTCTCTCGAAAAAGTTGTTGTCGAAAACAAAGTTCAAAACGACTTGTTTGCCAACGATATTTTAGATGAAATGCCAATAATAGCTGAAGCTGTGCCACTTTCCATTGCTGAAAAGCATCTCAATAAAACGTTGAAGTTTAAAAAACCAGCGATTGTTCCTGAAAGTAAAGCGGAAACACAACCAGAAACGGTAGCCGAAACGACTGAAATTCCTTCTGAAGATAATACGGAAACACCTCCTGCAGAGGGGCAACCTCAAGCAAAAATAAACCCAAACCAGAAGCATAAAAACCCAAACCCGAATGCAAACCCAAATGGGAATCAAAACGGGAATGGTAACCAAAATCCTAATTTCAAAGGTAAGAAAAACAACTTCCGTGATTCCGATTATGAATTTGATGGGATTATAGAAAGCGAAGGCGTTCTAGAAATGATGCCCGATGGATACGGTTTCCTACGTTCTTCCGATTATAACTATTTGGCTTCCCCCGATGATATTTATTTATCAACCTCGCAAATTCGTTTGTTTGGTTTGAAAACAGGCGATACCGTAAAAGGAGTAGTGCGTCCTCCAAAAGAAGGTGAGAAGTTTTTTCCATTGGTGCGTGTTTTGAAAATTAACGGACATGATCCGCAAGTGGTTCGTGACCGAGTTTCATTTGAACACTTAACACCCGTATTCCCAACCGAAAAATTTCGATTAGCAGAAAGAGGTAGTTCCATTTCGGCTCGAATTATAGATTTATTTTCCCCAATTGGAAAAGGACAACGCGGTATGATTGTGGCGCAACCCAAAACAGGTAAAACCATGTTGTTAAAAGACATTGCCAATGCCATTGCCGCCAATCATCCCGAAGTATATTTAATTGTATTACTAATAGACGAACGTCCGGAGGAAGTTACCGACATGCAACGCAGTGTGCGTGGCGAAGTAATTGCGTCCACGTTTGACCGCGAACCGCAAGAGCACGTTAAGATTGCCAACATCGTATTGGAAAAAGCAAAACGATTGGTAGAATGTGGTCACGATGTGGTGATTCTTTTGGATTCCATCACGCGTTTGGCAAGAGCCTACAACACCGTGCAACCGGCTTCCGGAAAAGTACTGAGTGGTGGGGTGGATGCCAATGCGCTGCAAAAACCAAAACGTTTCTTTGGTGCTGCACGTAATGTTGAAAATGGAGGGTCTCTAAGTATCATTGCCACAGCATTAACCGAAACAGGTTCCAAAATGGACGAAGTTATCTTTGAGGAATTCAAAGGAACGGGTAACATGGAGTTACAATTGGACAGAAAAATTGCCAACAAACGTATTTTCCCAGCTATTGATTTGACGTCTTCCAGCACGCGTCGTGATGACTTATTGTTGGATGAAAAAACCATCAAACGCATGTGGATTATGCGCAAGTATCTTGCCGACATGAACCCTGTAGAAGCGATGGATTTTATCAACGACCGATTTAAAAAAACCCGAAATAACGAAGAGTTCTTAATATCTATGAATGATTAAAAAAAAATCCCAGCTGAGAAGTTGGGATTTTTTTTTGGTAATTATATTATTTACAGCTTGTGCATGTTTTGCACCAAAGTTTCTATAAATTTACTAATAGGTCCTTTAATCATCATGGCCATCATGGCGTTGAATTCACCTTCAAAATGAAGTTGTACCTCAGAAGAAGTTGGCGAAAGGGAAGTGATGTCTGCCGTTAAATTAAAAGGCAGTTTATCACTCGCAGCACCAAGCATCACTTTACTAAAAGCTGTTTTGTCTTTCATCTTCAGCTTTATTTCGGGCATGCCTTTCAATCCAAAAACAAAAATATCATCACCCAAAACTTCAAATTTGGCAATGTTATCGGGCATTAGTTTTTCAAAATTCTTAACGTCAGTTAAAGCATTGAATATTTCTTCTGCCGATTTTTCGAGGGTTACTTTAGGACTTTCTAAATTCATTTTATTTGGGTTTAATCTGAACTTGTTTCAGATTCTGTTTATATTAAGTTTAATTCGTTGAGTGCGATTAGTTAATTAGTAGCAATTTGTCACACTGAGCTTGTCGAAGTGCTTGTAAAAAAGAATGTCTTCGACAGGCTCAGACTGACATTCCTTTACTTATTGAAAGCATCTTTACCGAAAACATGCTTATATTTAATATCTAAAATTTAATATTTAAAATTACACACTCCAAGTCGAAGGACTAATCCTCCAATCTTCTAGTGTCATTAATTCTTCTTCGTTGATATATTGTTTGTGAACCGCTAGTTTTAAAAGATGTTCGTAATTTCCCAGCGTGTATAATTCCACATGGGCATTCTTAAAGTTATCTTCGGCAACTTCAAAGCCATAGGTGAAAATTGCCACCATGCCTTTAACATTAGCACCCGCTTCTTTCAAAGCTTCCACTGCCAGTAAACTGCTGTTTCCTGTGCTGATTAAATCTTCCACTACAATTACGTTTTGTCCTTTTTGCAAAAAACCTTCTACTTGATTTTGCTTTCCATGTTTTTTGGGTTCGGGACGCACATAAACAAATGGCAATCCCATGCATTCCGCAACCAGCATTCCAATACCAATGGCGCCTGTAGCTACTCCGGCAATGACATCGGGTTTTCCAAATTGCTTCTCTATATTTTTAGCAAATTCATCCCGAATATAATTTCTAATCAATGGAAAAGACAGTATTAATCGGTTGTCGCAATAAATTGGCGACTGCCAACCGGATGCCCATGTAAAAGGATTTTTGGAATTTAATTTAATTGCGTTTATTTGTAAAAGCAATTCGGCTGTTTTTTCGGCTGTTTCTTTATTAAAAATCATAGTACAAATGTATAAAGTTTTTGTCAACGATAAGCCACTTTTTTTAACTAATCAAATCGCCAAAGAAACCGATTTTCAATTGTTTTTACTGGAGAGTATTGATATAGAACAGCTCATCATCAAAATATATCAGAACAAAGTGCAAAAAGCCTATTTGTTTTATCCCGATGAAAAAGAGATAATGAAGAAGCTAAAAGAAAAAATTCCCGTTTGTAAAGCAGGTGGTGGATTTGTTTATAACAAGAAAAGGGAAATCCTTTTTATTTTCAGAAATGGAAAATGGGACTTACCCAAAGGCGGAATAGAAAAAGGAGAGGAGATACAAACCACTGCAGTTCGGGAGGTTGAAGAAGAAACGGGTGTTGATAATTTGGTGATAACTAAAAAACTCCAAAAAACCTATCATGTTTTCAAACGCAATGGTAAATACAAACTAAAAATCACCCATTGGTTCGAAATGGAAACCGACTATGAAGGTACTCTAATGCCACAAGTAAATGAAGGAATAGAAAAAGCCGTTTGGCTTAATCCAGAGCAAGTAAAAGAAGCGATGAAAAATTCCTATGAAAACATTAAATTGTTGTTTGAAGAGGAGCATTTCGCACAGTTCTAACTATTCTTTTTTACTAATTCGGTTTTATTCATAATTGGCTTTACCTTTGCCCAATGAAAAATAAGCACCATTCCAACAATCTTCTTTTGAATTTAGGCATTGAAAGCCTGAACGAAATGCAAATTGCTGCGCAAGAAACCATCCTTAACGATAGTAATGTTTTACTTCTTTCGCCAACAGGTTCGGGGAAAACATTAGCCTTTTTATTGCCCATTTTTGAAACTTTGGAGCCAGAAATTAAAGGCGTTCAATGTTTGATTTTGGTACCTTCGAGAGAATTGGCATTGCAGATTGAGCAGGTTTGGAAAAAAATGGGCACCGATTATAAAGTAAATGTTTGTTACGGCGGGCATTCCATTGATACCGAAATTAAGAATTTGAGTAATCCTCCAGCCATTTTAATTGGAACACCGGGAAGAATTGCCGATCATATTGACCGAGCTACTTTCAAAACTGATAAAATTCAGACTTTAATTTTGGACGAATTTGATAAATCATTGCAATTGGGTTTCCATGAAGAAATGTCGTTTATCATTGGAAAATTAACCAAACTCAACAAACGGGTTTTGGTTTCGGCAACCTCGGGAATTGAAATTCCAAAATATACTAGAGTTGTGAATCCAACGGTTTTGGATTTTATTCCAACTGAAGAAGAGAAAGTGAATCTGACCATGAAAATGGTGGTTTCCAAAGAGAAAGATAAGATTGGAAGTTTGTTTAATTTGATTTGTTCGTTGAAATCGCAATCGGCGTTGATTTTTTGTAATCATAGAGATGCTGCGGAACGGATTAGCGACACGCTGAATGAAAAAGGAATTTACGCCACGTATTATCACGGAGGCATGGATCAGGATGAACGTGAACGGGCTTTAATCCAGTTTAGGAATGGCAGCGTGAGTTATTTAATCACCACCGATTTAGCAGCACGTGGATTGGATATTCCCGAGATGAATCATGTGATTCATTATCATTTGCCTTCCAAAGAAGATGAATTCACGCATAGAAATGGACGAACTGCGCGTATGTTAGCTTCCGGAACGGCTTATATTCTCATTCACGAAAGTGAAAAAAAGCTGGATTATATTGATTACAATATGCCGGTTTTAAAAGTAGACTCAGCAACGACCTTACCAAAACCACCCGAATTTCAAACCATTTATATCAGTGGCGGCAAAAAAAATAAACTCAATAAAATAGATATCGTAGGTTTCTTTTCTCAAAAAGGAAAACTCGAAAAAGGCGATTTGGGATTGATAGAAGTAAAAGATTTTATTTCGTTTGCTGCCGTTAAATCCAAAAAGGTCAAGGACTTACTAGTTGCCATTCGCGATGAAAAAATGAAAGGGAAAAAGTTTAAGATTGAAGTTGCCCGAAAAGTGATTAAGAAAGTAGAGGAGTAGAAGTCAATCACAGTTTTTAGTTCACTTCAACTGAAAACTGTGATTGAAAACTAATTATATTTTCTTCACGTATTGTGTAATGATTACAATGGTTTGTCCGTCCACTCTTCCTTCAATGTATTCCGCATTTTCATGATCCAATCGGATGTTTCTAACGGAAGTGCCTTGTTTGGCAACCATACTCGAACCTTTTACTTTTAGGTCTTTGATTAAAACTACCGAATCGCCCGTAGAAAGAATTACCCCATTTACATCACGATGGACAACTTTATTTTCATCGGCTTCACCTTCGCCTGTTGCTTGTGCCCAAGCCAGCGTTTCGTCATCAAAATACATTTGGTCCAACAATTCCTGAGGCCATCCTAAAGCACGCAAACGGCTCAGCATTCTCCAAGAAACCACTTGCACGGGAATGTTTTCGTTCCACATGCTGTCATTCAAACAACGCCAGTGGTTGGCGTCTAGATGATCTGGGTTTTCAATTTGGTCAATACAGGTGGTACAAGCCAATATACTTTCGTCGACGCCTCCTTTTTTGGTAGGAAGGACCACATATTCATTTAGATTTTCTTCACTTGCGCAAAGTTCGCATTTGGAACCACTACGTTTATTCAATTCTCTTTCGAAACTCATTTATATTTAATTTAGTTTTGTTTAATTTTTATTTATCAACTACTACCGTTTGAGGTACTAAAACGGTGTAATCACCACCATTTCTAATTACATCCCGAACAATACTCGAACTGATATAGGATGTATTGGAAGCCGTTAGTAAAAAGACGGTTTCAATTTTCGACAATCTTCGGTTGGTGTGTGCAATGGCTTTTTCAAATTCAAAATCGGCGGGATTGCGAAGGCCACGTAAGATGAAATTAGCTTTTAATTTTTTACATAAATCAATGGTTAGTCCTTCATAGATTACTACAGAAACACTGGGTTCATCTTTAAAAGCTTCTTCAATAAAACGTTTTCTGTCTTCCAAAGAAAACATGTATTTTTTTTCGGCATTGATACCAATAGCCACCACAATTTCATCAAATAATGGAATACTTCTTTTGATAATATCATAGTGTCCTAACGTGATAGGGTCAAAGGAACCTGGAAATATGGCTTTTCTCATGATTAATTGTTGTTAATTTTACTTTCTATTCTTCTATTCCAAAATGATAATTTCTAGACTGCCAACGCTAAAGAGTTCGAGTCTAGTTTTATTCATGTTTTATTTTTTGGTTAACGCTAATTCTATCGCATTGGTAAACAAATCTTCCAAGGAAATTCCAGCATTTTTGGCTTGTTGTGGAATTAAACTTTCAGTGGTTAAACCTGGAATGGTATTCATTTCCAACATATGCGGTTCGTTATCGACAATAATAAATTCGCTTCGTGAAAAGCCCGACATTTTTAAAACCTCGTAGGCTTTTTTGGCAACAGCACTTACTTTGGCGGTCATTTCATCCGAAATTCTAGCAGGTGTTATTTCTTGTGATTTGCCTAAATATTTAGCTTCATAATCGAAGAAGTCATTTTCGGAAACAATTTCTGTAATGGGCAAAACGGTAATAGTTCCTTTGTAATTGATTACGCCAACGGAAACTTCGGTTCCATCAAGGAAACTTTCAATAATGATTTCGTCGTCTTCTTTGTAGGCATTGTCAATGGCAAAAAGCAATTCGTCTTTGGTTTTTACTTTTGAAATTCCAAAACTAGAACCCGATTTGTTGGGTTTTACAAAACAAGGAAGCCCCACGGTTTTTAAAATTAATTCCTCATTTATTTCATCACCCAAATTTAGATAATAAGAAGTGGCGGTTTTAATTCCGTAAGGTTTTAAAACAGAAAGTAAATCGCGTTTGTTAAAGGTTAAAGCCGCTTGATAATAATCACAAGAATTTTGTGGAATAGCTAGCAATTGAAAATAGGCTTGCATCAAACCATCTTCGCCTGGTGTTCCATGAATGGCGTTGAAAACACAATCGAAGGCGATCTTAACACCCTTTACGGTCACTGAAAAATCATTTCTATCAATGGGGAATTCTTGGTCTTTGTCGTCAACATAAACCCATTTCTCTTTAAAAATGTGGATGCGGAAAGCGTTGTATTTTGTTTTATCTAGGAATTGATAGACTACGTTTCCGCTGGTCAGTGAGATTTTGTATTCGCTAGAATAACCGCCCATGATGATGGCAATATTTTTCATTTTAAAGACAGTTTTGTTGTTATATAAATTTTTTAGCCCCGATAGTAGAGGAAATCCCACGCTTTTTTGGCGTGGATTGCAACGGATAGCGGGGAAAAGCTCCCAAAATAAATTCAGGATATCTTCAATTAATTATGAAACAAAAATATCATTTTTTTTGAAACGATTAACCTTTATGTTTTTTATATCTTTGCTCAAATTATTTTTTTATGAGTTTGCGTAAATATGTAACAAGTCGGGTTTTCTTTGCTCAAGTTTTAGCTGCTATGGCAATAATTGCAGCATTATCCTATTTGTCTTTTCATTGGATAACCTATACAACGCATCATGGGGAGGAAATTACTGTTCCCGATTTGAGTAGATTGAGTGCAGAGCAAGCCGAAGAAAAATTGGATGCCTTGGATTTAAATTTTACAATATTGGATACGGTGGATTTTAGAGCTGATTTTCCAAAGCTTACGGTTGTGGACCAAGAACCAAAACCAGGCTCTAAAGTAAAAATGGGCAGAAAAATCTATTTAAAAATAAATGCTTCAAAATTCACAATGGTTGCAGTGCCTGATTTGGTTGAGAAAACCTATCGTCAAGCAGTGCCAACACTAGAATCGGTTGGGTTATTGGAAGGAACTATAACTTACAAACCCTATTTAGGAAAAGACATGGTTTTGGAGATGCGAATGAATGGTAAAAAAATAAAGGCAGGAGACAAAGTCTTGAAATCTTCTAAAATTGATTTGGTTTTAGGGGATGGAAATGTTGTTTTTGATGATACAGAAATAGACAGTTTGGCTGTTGATACTACACAAATTGCACCTCTAAATGGACAATAATAACGATAATCAAGAGCTGGAAGAGGAATTATTTGAGCATTTTAAAATTGAAGTTCCCAAGGGTCAAGCTTTTTTACGAATTGATAAATTCCTGATGGGGTTTATTCAAAATGCAACCCGAAATAAAATTCAGAATGCTGCAACCAATGGTGATATTTATGTAAATGATGTTGCTGTAAAATCCAATTATAAGGTAAAGCCTTTGGATGTCATCCGATTGATGCTAACCCATCCACCGTTTGACAATACCGTTTTGCCCGAAGATATTCCCTTGGATATTGTGTATGAAGATGATGCGTTGTTACTAATTAATAAATCGCCAGGTTTTGTGGTGCATCCGGGACATGGGAATTATACAGGAACTTTGGTCAATGCTTTGGCCTTCCATTTTGATAATTTGCCGATGAATTCGAGCGAAAGACCTGGATTGGTGCATCGTATTGATAAAGACACTTCGGGATTGTTGGTGATTGCCAAAACCGAGCAATCCATGAGTTTTTTGGCCAAACAATTTGAAGACAAGACTTCCGACAGAGAATATATTGCGCTGGTTTGGGGGAATGTAAAAGAAGAGGAAGGTACTGTGGTAGGCAACATTGGACGTCATGTAAAGGACAGAATGCAAATGGCAGTTTTTCCAGAAGGCGACCAAGGAAAACCTGCAGTTACGCATTATAAAGTTTTGGAACGTTTGGGATATGTTACTTTGATTTCTTGTAAATTGGAAACAGGAAGAACGCACCAAATCAGGGTTCATATGAAATATATAGGGCACACCATTTTCAATGACGCGCGGTATGGAGGCGATTTGATTTTGAAAGGCACCACGTTTACCAAATACAAACAGTTTGTGGATAATTGTTTTAAAACTTTACCACGCCAAGCCTTACATGCAAAAACGTTGGGTTTCCAACATCCAACTACCAAAGAATTTATGAGTTTTGATACCGAATTGCCGCAAGATATGAAAGATTGTATTGAGAAATGGCGCAACTATTCGAAGTCCGTTAACACTATAGAAGAAGAATAAAAAAAGTCCCGAGAAGGGACTTTTTTTATTTAAATTTATTTTTTATCTTAATATAAATTTGGAAATTCATTTGGTTTTGCTTCATGCATGATAGCATAAACCTTTTCATAAACATCTTCTACAGAAGGTTTTGAGAGGTAATCTCCATCTGTTCCATAGGCAGGTCGGTGTTCTTTGGACGTTAAGGTTTGCGGTTTGCTATCCAAATAATCATACCCATTTTGAACTTCAATAATCTTTTGGAGTAAATAGGCAGAAGCACCACCAGGAACATCTTCATCAACTACTAAAAGGCGGTTTGTTTTCGCAATACTTTTCACAACATCCTGATTGATGTCGAAAGGAAGTAAAGATTGCGCATCGATAATTTCTACATCAATACCAATTTCCAATAACTCTTTGGCGGCTTGTTCCACAATTCGAAGGGTAGAACCATAGGAGACGATAGTAATATCTTTCCCTGTTTTTATCGTTTCCACCACACCAATTGGTGTTTTGAAGGCGCCTAAATTATTCGGCATTTTTTCTTTTAAGCGGTAGCCGTTTAAGCATTCCACTACTAAAGCCGGTTCGTCGGTTTCTAATAACGTATTATAAAAACCAGCGGCTTTGGTCATGTTTCTAGGTACCAAAACATGAATACCTCGAATAGCGTTGATAATCATTCCCATTGGAGAACCCGCATGCCAAATTCCTTCTAATCGATGGCCCCGTGTACGAATTATTAACGGTGCTTTTTGATGACCGTGTGTTCTGTATTGTAAAGTAGCTAAATCATCACTCATGATTTGAATGGCATATAGCAAATAATCTAAATATTGGATTTCGGCAATGGGACGTAGACCACGCATGGCCATTCCAATTCCTTGTCCAAGAATAGTAGCTTCCCGAATACCGACATCGGCAACACGCAGTTCTCCGTATTTCTCCTGCATGCCTTCCAATCCTTGATTGACATCGCCAATGTTTCCGGCATCTTCTCCAAAAACTAAG
Organism: uncultured Bacteroidota bacterium; assembly: GCA_903842575.1. Lineage (GTDB taxonomy): Bacteria > Bacteroidota > Bacteroidia > Flavobacteriales > Flavobacteriaceae > Flavobacterium. The sequence continues at coordinate 33,689 of CAIMMM010000172.1, forward strand.
GCTTCCGGATATTTTGCAAAAATAGCATCGAAATTATCGCGTAAAACGATACGCGCATCTACTTCTTCAGCATTGTCATCAAAAGTGGGTAAAACTTCTTCAGCATTGTTAACATTATGAGCCGATTGGGAATATAAATGCGAACTGAATTTGGGTTGGATTTTAATAAAATAATTGGTAATCCATTCCGCTAATTGACTTTTGCTATCTTCAGTGATAATCAAGCGCAATGCTTTTCGGGCTGCAATAAAAATTTCTTTTCGGATTGGTTCCTTTATAGAAGATAAATCATCGGCTAATTTTTCAATAGCAGCTTTATTAGCACTTGTATTGGCAACGGTTTTTAACAAGGATACCAATTCTTGTTGCTCTTCTTTCATTGGAGAAACAAAAGCTGTCCAAGCGGCTTTCTTGCCTTCCATGACTTCTTTTTTGCAATCATTTTCAAGCGTTTCCAATTCCTCGGCAGTGGCTAAATCATTTTCTAATAACCAAATTCTCATTTGAGCCAAACAATCAAATTTAGCTTCCCATTCCAATCGCTCCGCATTTTTATAGCGTTCATGACTTCCCGATGTGGAATGTCCTTGAGGTTGCGTTAATTCGCTGACATGGATTAAAACAGGAACGTGTTCTTCTCGTGCAATAGCTCCCGCTTTTTCATAAGCTGCAACCAAAGCTGGATAATCCCAACCTTTAACACGAAGAATTTCGTAACCATTATTGGCATCATCCCGTTGGAAACCTTTTAAGATTTCCGAAATATTTTCTTTGGTAGTTTGATGTTTTGCATGCACCGAAATACCATATTCATCATCCCAAACACTCATTACCATGGGTACTTGTAAAACACCAGCAGCATTTATGGTTTCAAAAAATAATCCTTCCGAAGTGGAGGCGTTTCCTATAGTTCCCCAGGCAACTTCATTTCCTTTATTCGAGAAATTCATGTTGCTTTCTAGGCCTGTAACATTTCTGTAAATTTTGGATGCTTGTGCCAATCCCAATAAACGAGGCATTTGACCCGCAGTTGGAGAAATATCGGCGCTTGAGTTTTTTTGTTGTGTTAAGTTTTTCCATTTACCGTTTTCGTCAAGCGAATGGGTGGTAAAATGACCGCCCATTTGACGACCGGCACTCATGGTATCAAAAGCGATATCGGTATGGCCATACAAACCGGCGAAGAATTGTTGTATACTCAATTCTCCAATGGCCATCATAAACGTTTGATCGCGATAATATCCAGAACGGAAATCACCGTTTTGAAATGCTTTTGCCAAGGCTAATTGCGGCACTTCTTTTCCATCACCAAAAATTCCGAATTTTGCCTTTCCAGTGAGAACCTCCCGTCTTCCAAGAAGACTACATTCTCTACTAATCACTGCGATTTTATAATCTCCAAGTACTTCCGATTTAAAATCTTCAAAGGTGATTTCGGTTTTATTCTGAGTTTCGATCATAGTTAAAAAGCTTACTTAAGGTAACAAATTTAATTAAAAAGTTGTAAAGTTCTATATTCTTTGAAAGAAATATAATTTAAGGATTAACAAATTAAAAGCTATATGTACAATATTGATTGCGAAATACGCAACAAAAATATTTAATATTAAAGAAATCCTTAAGCAAAGGTTGTTTTGTTAATAGTTAGAACCATTTTCTTGTGAAAAGATTAATTAACGTATCGGGTTTGAAAGTGATAATAAATCTGATTTTTTCCCCATAATTGGGTTGTGAAATTTCCCAACCATTATTGGAATAAACAGGGAAAAACAATTCAAAATAATCGGTAACTAAATTCAAACGGATACCATTATCATAAACAAATTTTTCATTTGTATTTTTATTTTTAATCATTCCTAAATCTGCATAAACATCTATCCAATTCCAAATGCTTACACTAGTATTGGTGGTAACCATCCATTGGTTGGCGAAGCGCGTTTCCAATTTAGATTTAAAAAAACCATCTGCCGCTATGGACTGCTGACTGAATAACCCTTTGGCTTCTGAACGACCCAAATAGTCACTCTCAAAAAGATAATCAGTTGGGCGGTCTAATCCAAAATCGAAATAACTCGACTTGGTGTGATTGTATAAAAAAGTTCCCGCAAAAAGTCTAATATTTAATTGTCTTTTATTCTCTAATAGTTTTCTGTACTGAATTTCACTCGCTAATTTCCCAAAAGAACTTTCTATCTGAATATCTGAAAGGAAATTAAAATGATTGGTAACTTCGGTTTTAGAATTGAAATACTTGATATTAAAAACAGCATAATTTTCGGTATTTTCTCCAATGTTAAAGGTAGATTTTTCTTTATTGACAAAAAATTCTTTGATAATAATAGCTTCCTTTCTATTGTCCCTTAAATCATCAGGTCTAAATCTAAAAGTAACGGAAGGAGCTAAATTGGTATAATAAGCATCTGGTGCATAATGTAAATAATGGCTGTTTAATTGGTATCGGATATAGTATAAATTACTATCTCTATTGTATTGATTGACATAAAAAACGGCTTTCCCCGAAAGATTATTTGTTTTTGTGGATAGTGTTGGATTTATATCAAATATAAAGGGTTTGTCTAAAATGGTTTTGTTGTGAAAACGCATTCCTGGTAAAAAACCATCGTATAAATTATACTCCAATGTGGGAATGTAGACGATTTGATTATAATAAGGATCTTCTAAATCTTTAAAGAAAATGAATTTAATAGGACGATTGTTGAATCGTATTCCTTTGAGGGATTGCCAATTGTTTCTCAAATTAAATTCAGGCACTTCATTCTTATAATTGATGACGATTTTCTCGGCATTATTTCTTGGAATGGTATAGATACTGTCTTTTTTTATTGTGTCATACCAATATTTGAATACTATATTTTTATCTTTTATTCCATAAATTGGAATTGGTAAATTGGTTGTAGTTTTGTTTTTAATGCTAAAAGAAATGCTGTCTTTTGTTCGGCTAACTTTACTGAATTTGTAATCTATAATATCACGAGAATCAATAATTTTATCAAAAAACCAATCTATTTTTTTGGAAGAATTCGCCACTAAAATTGCCTCAAAATCCTTTCTGGAAGTTTGCTGCTTTTTATTTAAATTAAAAAATTGTTGAATGCTATTTTGAACAATATTTTTTTCTAAATAGCTGTCCAAATATCTCAAACTTAATCCTGCTCTATACTTGGAAGCAATTTTTTCATTAAACTTTATCAAAGTATTTTTAGGATCCCCCAAGGCTTGATCCAAATTTTTGCGAGCCATGAGCATATAAAAATAACTATATTGCCCATTAAAATCTAAACTCACCAAGTTGTAACCTCTTAGAATTTTGAGATTAGCAACATTACCCATCATCTTACTGTTAGGATGAAATTCGTCGATGTATTTCATCATCATATATACTTGTATTCCATCAAAAATCCAACTATCTTTTCGTGGATTAAGGCGTAAAGTGTTTTTTAGATAATTATTCAAATAGGGTTTTAAAAACTTAATTTCAAACAAGAATTCATCCGAAAAGGGACTTATAAAATTGGGCAATTGATTCAGCCCATAAAATGGATTTCGTTCATAATCCGCTTGAGAAACAGTTATTTTTTCAAATGGGTATGCGCCAATATTTTCGGCAACATAATTCACCACTTTATCAACAACAATTGCTTTTTGAATGTCATTCAAGCGGTCGTCTTTTATATTTGATACCACTTCAAGAGAGCTGTTTTTATAAATGGAAAAATCGGTTCTTTTGTCTAAAAACAAACCAAAATCAATTCTGTTATTACCCGATAATGTATAGGTTGTATAATCGTTGCTTTTTATTTTATTAACTTCATTTAATTCGGTGTTTAGATTAATTTGGTTTGGGACTTTTATTTCCAAATCTATATCGGTTGCTGCATTGGCATTGTCTTCTAAATTTACATTACTGTATTTTACAAAGGCATTATTTTCATAGCGAGAGGGTGTTAAATACCAATTTTTGAGGTTCATTTTTCCTTCTTTCCCATAACCAAATTTTGTAAATCGATCACTTGGTATTTTTACAAGGTAGGTGAGTGTAAGTGTAATTTTTTGTTGCGGTATTAATTTATTTCGAAGTCGAACTTGTACAACATCGGGATAATTTTTATCTCTTTCCCAAGTTAAAAAGGATTTATTATTATCAATGATTGTTATGTTTTCGGTTCTTCCTCGTTCATTTTCATTTGCTAAATGAAAACTTCTTTCAAATTCATCCGAAAATCTTTCTGCTAACGGTGTTTTTTTATCAGAATAGGCATTGTTCCAATCATTTAAAACAATATTTGAAAGTGTATCATTGGATTGATTGAAATAAGTAAGTTCTTGAACAACGTTTAATGTTTTTTTATCCATATTGACTTCCACCACCATTTTGGAATGATGTTGTGCCATTTGTTTTAAAGGAAAAAATAGAACAATAAGGTAAAATAAAGCTTTAAAACTAGATTTCAATTTTCTTTAATTTGGGAATTAATATGCAAGCGTTTTTATACTAGATAATTTAAAAATTCGGACTTAGATTGAATTTTTTATAGAAATTATCCAAAGCTTCTACAACTTCGTCTTCGGTATCCACAATTTTAATAAGCTTCATATCGTCGGCATTAACTGTTTTTTCTTTTTCGATTAAAACTGTATTTACCCAATCAATCAATCCTGACCAAAAGTCTCTGCCCACTAAAATTATTGGGAATTTTCCAATTTTCTTAGTTTGAATTAAGGTGATGGCTTCAAATAATTCGTCTAAAGTTCCAAATCCTCCAGGCATTACAACAAATCCTTGGGAGTATTTGACAAACATCACTTTGCGCACAAAGAAATAATCGAAATTCAAGTTTTTGTCTTTATCTATGTAGGGATTGTAATGTTGTTCAAAAGGTAATTCAATGTTCAATCCTACCGATGTTCCGCCACCATTATGAGCGCCTTTATTCCCAGCTTCCATAATTCCTGGGCCACCGCCAGTGATAACACCATAACCAGCCTTACTGATTTTATAGGCAATTTTTTCAGCTAAAAGATAATATTTGTCTTCGGGTTTTGTTCTTGCCGAACCAAAAATAGAAACGCAAGGGCCAATTCTAGCCATGCTTTCGTATCCGTTTACAAACTCGGACATGATTTTAAAAATCGCCCAAGAGTCGTTGGTTCTTATTTCATTCCAAGTTTTTTGTTTTAATTTGTCTTGGATTTTATCATCTTCATTTTCGAAATCTTCTATTCTCATTTTCTTTATGCTTTATATATTTTTTATTTAATGACAAACGTGCTAAAGTAATTCTTTTTTCAAAAATTGCGCAGTATAGCTCTTTTTGTTTTTGATTATTTCTTCTGGGGTTCCTTTGGCAACTATTTCGCCGCCAGCTTTTCCACCTTCGGGACCAATATCTATGATATAATCTGCGAGTTTGATTACATCCATGTTGTGTTCAATAATCACGATGGTATTGCCTTTATCTACCAATTTATTAATCACATCCATCAAAACCCGAATGTCCTCAAAGTGCAATCCAGTCGTGGGTTCATCCATGATGTAAATAGTGTTTCCGGTATCCTTTTTTGAGAGTTCTGTTGATAATTTAATGCGCTGTGCTTCACCACCAGAAAGTGTTGTACTTTGTTGCCCAAGCGTAATATAACCTAAACCTACATCTTGTATGGTTTTTACTTTCCTGTATATTTTTGGAATGTTTTCAAAGAAATCAACCGCTTCATCAACGGTCATGTTCAATACATCGGAAATGGATTTTCCTTTGTATCTAATTTCTAAAGTTTCACGGTTAAATCGTTTACCAAGACAGGTTTCACATTCTACATAAACATCGGGAAGAAAACTCATTTCTATAGTTCTAACACCCGATCCTTCGCAGGTTTCGCATCTTCCGCCTTTTACATTAAAACTAAATCTTCCGGCTTTATAACCTCGAATCATGGCTTCAGGAGTAAGTGTAAACAAACTTCTAACTTCCGAAAAAACATCGGTATACGTTGCTGGATTACTTCTTGGAGTACGTCCAATTGGGCTTTGATCAATATCAATTACCTTATCTAAATGTTCCAAACCTTCAACTTTCTTATAAGGTTGTGGTTTTTTAACACCATTAAAATAATAGGCATTTAAAATTGGGTAAAGCGTTTCATTTATTAAGGTTGATTTGCCACTTCCTGAAACTCCAGTAACGCAAATTAATTTACCTAAGGGCAATTCAATAGAAACATTTTTTAAATTATTGCCAGTTGCACCAGTCAGTTTTAAAAATTTGCAGTTGCCTTCACGCCGCTTTTTAGGGACTTCTATTTTTAGTTCACCATTTAGATAAGAAGCTGTTAAAGTATGAGCTTTTAAAAGTTCTTTTGGAGTTCCTGTGCTGATAATTTCACCGCCAAATTTTCCCGCTTTTGGACCAATGTCAATGACATAATCGGCACGCTGAATCATATCTTTATCATGTTCTACCACAATTATAGAGTTGCCAATATCGCGCAATTGTTCTAAGGAATGTATGAGTTTTTCATTATCACGTTGATGCAAACCAATGCTTGGCTCATCCAAGATATACAATACACCAACCAATTGTGAGCCAATTTGTGTTGCCAATCGAATGCGTTGCGCTTCCCCTCCAGATAGGGATTTGGAACTGCGACTGATAGACAAATAATTCAAACCTACATTGACCAAAAAGCGCAATCGGTCTTTGATTTCTTTTACGACTTCGGTGGCAATTATTTTTTGTTTATCCGACAAATGGTAGTGCAACTCTTCAAACCAAACACTTAAGTCCGAAATATCCATTTGAGATAAATCGCCAATGTTTTTATCGTTGATTTTAAAATACATGGATTCTTTTTTCAATCTAGAACCTTCACAAACGGGACACGGAATTTCATCCATAAATTCTTTTGCCCAACGTTTTATAGAAGTAGAACCACTTTCGTCGTATTGATTTTTGATAAAATTGGAGATCCCTTCAAACTCTATTTTGTATTCTTTGGTAATCCCCAATGTTTTGGAAGCTATTGAGAATTTATCTTTTCCACCATCCAAAATCATTTGCATGGCTTCATCCGAAATGGTTTCAATGGCATCGGAAATCGTAAATCCAAATTTCTCCCCAATGGTTTCCAATTGTTTAAAAATCCAAGAGCTTTTGTATTCACCCAAAGGGGCAAAACCACCATTTTTAATGGATATTTTGGGGTTTGGAATAATTTTTTTTAAGTTGATTTCATGAACAGTTCCTATTCCATTACAATGTTCACAAGCGCCTTTTGGGGAATTGAAGGAAAACAAATTTGGTTCGGGATTTTGATAGGAAATGCCAGAAGTAGGACACATCAAGTTTCTACTAAAATAGCGCACTTCATTACTATCTTGATCCAAAATCATCAGCACATTTTCGCCATGGTGCATGGCAGTATTGATACTTTCGGATAGCCGTTTTTGATTGTCTTCATTATCCTCAATTACCATTCTATCAATTACCATTTCGATATCATGGGTTTTGTAACGATCCAATTTCATTCCTGTTACTAAATCTTTTACTTCGCCATTCACCCGAACTTTTAGGAAACCTTGTTTGGCAATTTGTTGGAATAATTCGGCATAATGTCCTTTTCTGGCTCGAATAATTGGGGCTAATATATTGATGCGTTTTCCTGTGAAATTTTGAATAATCAAGTTTTTGATTTGTTCATCATTGTAACTTACCATTTTTTCACCCGAAACATAACTATAAGCTTCGCCTGCACGTGCAAATAGCAATCGAAGAAAATCGTATATCTCTGTTATGGTTCCAACGGTAGAACGAGGACTTTTGCTGGTGGTTTTTTGTTCGATTGCAATTACTGGTGAAAGTCCGTCAATTTTATCTACATCGGGACGTTCTAATCCACCAAGGAATTGACGAGCGTAGGCAGAGAAAGTTTCAATGTAACGGCGTTGTCCTTCGGCATAAATAGTATCAAAAGCCAAAGAGGATTTTCCCGAACCCGAAAGTCCTGTAATGACCACCAATTTTTCTCTTGGAATAGAAATATCTATGTTTTTCAGATTGTGAACTCGGGCTCCCAAAACCTCTATAGTATTGTCTGTTTCTAGCATAACTTTTTGCAAAACGCAAAGGTACAATTTTGAATGGAAATTTTAAGATGTGAGTTGAGAAGTTATTGTTAAAGAAATTACTCAATAATCATTTCTTTCAATCTTTGACGATAACTTTCTAACACATCAATTTTGGATAGGAAACCAAAGTATTTCCCTTTGTGTATAACGGGTAAAATATATGCTTTTGATGTTTCGAACAATTTTATTATTTTCTCGGGCTTGTCTTCAAAAAGGATTAACTCTTTGGGTTGACTCTTGAGTTCATTAATACTCATGAATTTCACACGATAAGGATTGAAAATAATAGCTTTTACTTCTTCAAAATCCACTATACCTATAAGTGATTTGTGTTCGTCAATAATGGGGATAACTTTCTGTTCAGTAGTCGAAAAAATCTCTACTACATTTTCAACCGAACTTTCAAGATATAGCGTTTTATAATTTTGCTGCACCAAGTTATAAAAATCAATGCTTTGTAGAATATTTTTGTCTTTGTCACTAGTGAATACATCCCCTTTATCAACCAAAGCTTTCACATCCATAGAATGTTTTTCAAACTGTTTTGAAACAGCAAAACTAATAGAGGAAACAATCATTAAAGGCACCATTAAATCATAACCGCCTGTTATTTCTCCTATTAAAAAGATGGCGGTCAAAGGGGCATGAAACAATCCACTTAAAATACCAGCCATACCAACCACTACAAAATTTCCAATAGGAAGTTGATGGGAAATTCCAATTAAATTTACAATTTTGGCAACAAAAAACCCCAAGTAGGAACCTACAAATAGGGAAGGAGCAAAGTTGCCGCCATTTCCACCACTTCCAAGTGTTAGTCCAGTTGCAAAAGCTTTTAAAAGCATGGTTACACCAACAAAACCTAACAAAATCCATTCGTTATGTTTAAAATTTCCCAGCAGTGTATTGTCCAACAAAACACTTGGGTTAGTCGAAGAAAGTGTTTTGATACTTTCATAACCTTCCCCAAAAAGTGTTGGAAAAAAGAAAATCATTATTGCTAAAATAGATGCACCAAAAATCGCTTTTCGATATCCTGTATTTTTAAATTTTCCAAAAAACTTTTCCACTTTCTGAAAATTCCGGGCGTGATAAATGGAGGCAAAACCTGCCAAAATACCTAATAATATATAAAAAGGAGTATTCTTATAATCGAAAGTTTGGATTTGTTCAAAATTCAAAAGCACATCACGGCTTAAAACAATTGTTGATACCAATGCGCCTGTCGCTGCCGAGATTATAATTGGAATAAAAGCTGAGATGGAAGCATCCGTCAGAACTACTTCGATAGCAAAAAGCACACCGGCAATTGGAGCGTTAAACGCAGCACCAATACCAGCGGCAACACCACAAGCTAATAGTAAAATTCTATCTTTTTGTGACAGATGATACTTTTGTGCGAAGTTGGACCCGAAAGCAGCACCCGTAATTACAATTGGACTTTCCAAACCTGCCGAACCACCAAGACCAACCGTTAAGGAACTGGTGATAATTTGAGCATACATTTGTTTCTTTGGTACGACACCTCCTTTTTTGGCTACAGCATAAAGTATTTTGGAACTTCCTTTTTCTAGGTTGTTGTTGAGAAAATATCGAATGACAAATACAGTTAGTAAAATACCTAGGATTGGCAATAAACTATTGATGTAGGGTAATTTTAAATAGACATTAATATCATTTGCCAAAAGGAAGATATTGTGCGCAAAACTTTTTAAAACAATAACGGCAAGTGAACAAGTAATTGCTACAAGAACACTTGCAAAATAAAGAAAGTGCCGTTCGCTTAGTTTATCTTTTAAAAGAAAAATCAAATTTTCTATTCTTCTTAAGATATTTCTATGCACTATTTTAAAAAGGGATGCTTTATTGTTATGCATGTAATTTTAATATTTCGGAGGGCTAAAATACTTCTAAAAAAACGGATTTCATAGAATATTATGATTTTAAATTTGGATGTATTTAATAGCCTATTGCTTTATCATCACCACAATAATCGGCTCCGCCTTCCAATTTCCCATTAGGTAAAGTTAAAATAGCATCTACTTTTCCTTTGATTTTGCTTTTTTTTCAAGAATGCTATATCCTTTAAGTTTTAGATTTTCCAAACTAGAATTAGAAAAAGAATTGGGTTCAAAAAGCACTTCGTCTGGTAGCCATTGCTTTAGAAGTTACTAGGGCTTTTGGTCTAGGTTGCTCTTGTGCATAATAAGGAGAGAGAAAGAAAACCTAAAAGGAAATAGAATCGTTTCATAATATTGCTAATTTTTCTTTGCAATGTGCTCGTAATTCTTCAAAAAACAAGGTGAATTCTTCTTCAAATTCAGTGTAGTATTGTTGTAATTCTTTGGTAGCAGTTTTCATATTGCCTTGGTTCTTTGTGCGATGATCCATTTGAAACAAAATCATACCAATTCCCGCAACTGTAGCATATGAAACCAACCAGTTTCTTTCAGTCATATAGGGCATCATGCCTTTGGTTTTTTCCGTGGTGATATCATAATGAGTTTCCAAACTTTTATAAAAATTAGCCGCAAAATCTTCTAAGGGTTCATCGGAATAGTTTGCCCAATTTTTTGCCAAAAAATGATCGTAAAATATATCTATAACCACACCCGAATAGTGACCGTAATTTTCATGCAAGCGATGTTTGCTTTGTCTAAAAATAGGATGTGCATCTGTGAAAGTGTCAATAGCTCTATGCAATAAAATTCCTTTCATCACTTCTTTTGGAAATTTTAAATAGTCATGCCCCCGAATTCCGTCGGCCATAAAATTTCCGATTTTTATCAAATCGTTGTCGCCGGAAAGATAGATGTGTGCTAGGAAATTCATTCGCCTAATTTAGGAATTATAAATTATAAATTTTGAATTATAAATTGGAATTAAAAAATCTCAATTCTCTATATTTGTATGCTTTTTAAATTTAACATTGAAAATTCAAAATAAATATAATGACCTTAATCAAATCTATATCAGGAATTCGAGGTACCATTGGAGGTAAAGTAGGTGATAATCTAACGCCTGTGGATGCAGTGAAATTTGCTTCGGCCTATGGTACTTTTCTAAAGCAAAACTCATCCAAAACAAAATTAAAAGTAGTTATTGGTCGTGATGCTCGTATTTCTGGACCTATGATTCATAATTTAGTAATGAATACTTTGTTAGGATTGGGTATTGATGTTATCGATTTGGGTTTGTCCACAACACCAACAGTAGAAATTGCAGTGCCCATGGAAAAAGCGGATGGCGGTATTATTTTAACGGCTTCGCACAATCCAAAGCAATGGAATGCACTAAAATTATTAAACGAAAAAGGAGAGTTTTTAAGTGGTGCCAACGGTGAAATAATTTTAGAAATTGCCGAAGCGGAAGCTTTCGATTTTTCGGAAGTGGATGATTTGGGTGAAATTACTATCAACGATTCGTATATGGACATTCACATAGACGAAGTTTTGGATTTGCCTTTGGTAGATGCAGAAGCGGTTGCCAAACGAAAATTCAAAGTAGTGGTTGACGGTGTGAATTCTTCGGGAGGGATTATTATTCCCAATTTGTTGGAGCAAATGGGCGTGGAAGTAGTGAAATTGTATTGCGAGCCCAACGGGCATTTTCCACATAATCCCGAGCCTTTAAAAGAACACTTGGGTGGTATTTGTAAGTTGGTTTTGGAAGAAAAAGCCGATTTTGGAATTGTAGTGGATCCCGATGTGGACCGATTGGCGTTCATTTCCAACGATGGCGAAATGTTTGGTGAAGAGTATACTTTGGTGGCTTGCGCCGATTATGTGTTGAGTAAAACACCAGGAAATACCGTTTCCAACATGTCATCTTCCCGAGCTTTACGCGATATTACCAACAAACACAACGGAAGTTATCAAGCGAGTGCGGTTGGCGAAGTAAATGTTGTGGAATTAATGAAAAAAACCAATGCTATTATTGGTGGAGAAGGTAACGGCGGAATCATTTATCCTGAACTGCATTATGGAAGAGATAGTTTGGTAGGCGTGGCGTTGTTCTTGACGTATTTGGCAAACCAAAACAAAACCGTTGCCGAATTGCGCGCTTCGTATCCACAATATTACATGAGCAAAAATAAAATTGAGTTAACGCCCCAAATTGATGTTGACGCGATTTTGGTTGCGATGACAGAGAAATACAAAAACGAAAATATCACGTCTATTGACGGCGTAAAAATAGACTTTGCTACCGATTGGGTGCATTTAAGAAAGTCCAATACCGAACCGATTATTCGAATTTATACCGAAGCACCAACACAAGCACAAGCGGATACTTTGGCTTTACGAATTATAGGTGAGATAAAGGTTGTTGCTGGTATTTAAGCTAAACTTTTTGAATGGTTATTTATTTTTTACCGAAACAATCCATTCATTGATATGATTTTCCAAGATATCCAATGGAATAGCGCCATTTTCCAAAACGGCATCGTGAAATGCTCGGATATCAAATTTTTCACCTAGTTCGGCAGTGGCTTTTTTGCGTAATTCTTTGATTTTTAATTCACCTATTTTGTAGGCCAATGCTTGTCCGGGCCAAGTAATATAACGATCAATTTCAACCGTAATGTCGTGTTCGTTTTTAGCAGAATTGGCTTTGAAGTAATCAATTGCTTGTTGTCTTGTCCAGCCCATACCATGAATTCCAGTATCGACCACAAGCCTTATAGCACGCCACATTTCATAGGTGAGTTGTCCAAATTTTGAATAATTGTCTTTGTACAATCCCAATTCTGGACCTAGGCTTTCGGAATACAATCCCCAGCCTTCAACAAAGGCTGTATAGGAACTGTTTTTTCTGATTTCGGGAACATTTTCCAATTCTTGTCCTAAAGCAATTTGAAGGTGATGACCAGGAACTGCTTCATGTGCTGTAAGGGCTTCCATTTCCCATTTTGGACGTGTATTTAAAGCATATGTATTGGCATAAAAATTTCCTGATCTTCCAGCTTCTGGAGAACCCTGATTGTAGTATGCAGTGGTTTGAAATTTTTCGTCATAGGATGGAATGGCAACTACACCATAAGTTAGGCGGGGTAATTTTCCAAATAGTTTTGGTAATTCGGGGTCAATTCTTTTACAAATAACACGATAAGCATCCAAAAGTTGTTCTCCCGTTTCATAATAAAATTGAGGATCCGTTTTAAGAAATACACCAAATTCTTCAAAGGTTCCCTTGAATCCAATGGCTTGTATAAGCGTTTCCATTTCTTCTCGTATGCGTTTCACCTCACTAAGCCCAATAGCATGTATTTCTTGGTAAGTGAGTTTTGTTGTGGTTTGTTGCTGAATATTATAGTTGTACCAATTGGCACCATTCGGTAAATCACTCAAACCATAGGTTGCTCTAGATTTTGGGATATAGATTTTTTCAAGATAATCCTTCATTTTTTTTAAGGCAGGATTCACTTTTTCTACAATCGTTTTTATTGCCAAATCGTTCATTACTTTCTTTTTCTCTGGTGAAAGAGTGGCTGTATATTTTTTGTAACCATCAATAAAATTACTTTTCGAAGCATCCGAAGCTATTAGATTTTGGATTTGTTCAGGAACCCCTAGAAGCGAATTTCTAGAAGGCGTGATTTTTTTTAGTAAACCTTCCTCCATTAAAACTTGATATTGATCTAACAATACTGGAATTTTATCCAATCGTTTGAGTAAATCGTTGGCCTCTTTTTCATTCTTAATTGGAGTATAAGTAACCGTTTGAATAATTTGTTGATGGGCGCCGCTCATTTGGTTAATAGGTATCAATTCCCCAGGAAATTGTTCCCCATATTTGGCATCATTCAATTGGGTTTTTAATAAATCATAGTTCAACTGCCCTTCTTTATCCAGCTTTTCTCTGTTAATTTTTGCTATCGCATCTACAAATGAAGTAGTTTCGGTTTTACGTCTATTGATAGCTTCTTTAGACCAATCTGTCCAACGTGTGTTATCGGTAGGTTTGCCTAAAAAAACGCCAGATTCGGGAAAAGTGGCAAGTTGGTAATCAAAATAAATTTGATATAACAAATTAAGTTTTTCATTTTCCGATTTATCTTTATTATCTATTGGAAAGATTTTTAGTTTTGTGTCAATATCATTTTGTGCGAATGTTGCACTAAATGAAATTAGAAGTAAAAAAAATAAAACGACTTTTTGTTTCATAATGTTATTGTTGAAAATCAATTGGATTAGATTACAAAATTTTCTTCCATTCTTTTTTGTCTTTCAATAGCAATTCTCTCATAATTTGAATAGGAGGCATGCCATTATCCATCATAGCATCATTGAATTTTTGTAAGCTATAATTTTCACCTTCTTGTTTTTTATAATCTTCACGTAGTTTTAGGATTTGTAATTTTCCTAAAGTATAAAACAAATACCCAGGATCGTATGTGCCACGAAGCGCTTCTTGTCGAGAAGGCTTGTCCCCTTGGTACCAATTTTCCATAAAGAATTTAGTAGCTTCATCCACGTTCATGCCTTGGCAATGTGTTTTAATGGAAACACACAAACGACAGATACGCAATAAAGCATCACCTGATTGCGCCAAGCGGTATTTTGCAGCTTTAATTGGGTCGCCCGTATTGCCATAACCAGCATCTACCAACATTTTTTCGGTGTAATGCGCCCAACCTTCAACGAAAGCATAACTGTTAAAAATCTTTTGAATCTTAGAAGCATCGGAAGCATTCAAATGCAAAAATTGCGTGTAATGTCCTGGATAAGCCTCATGAATAGAGACCACATCGGTAGTATAAAAATTAAAGGATGCCAACCAATCTTCTTGTTGTTTTGGGGTCCATTTTGGATCTACAGGCGTGATATAATAATAAGCTTCGGTAGCTTTGGTTTCAAAAGGCCCAGGGGTATCCATAGATGCAGTGCTGGTAGCACGAGCATAAGAAGGCGTTTCTTCCACTTTCACACGAACTTCGGAAGGCATAGTTACTATTTTCTTGTCAACCAAAAATTGGCGAATAGCTTCTAGATTTTTTTTAGAATCTGGAATTAAATTTTGAGCCGTTGGATGTTCTTTTTGCATTTCATTATAAACATCAATTGGTTTTTTATTGGGGTTAATAATTTTTGCAGCGGCATTGAAGGAAGCTTGTTCTTTTTGCAATTCTTTTATTCCGATAGCTAAAATTTCATCGGAGGTCATGGTAATTCCTTCTCCATGAAGCAACATTTTTTGATAATTATCCTTTCCTATAGCATAATCATTGTTGGCTTTCGGTAATTTTTCTTTTTCCAAAAATGTCGCAAATTCATTTATAGCATCGATTGCTTTTTTATTGGCAATAGTAAATTCCTTCATTAACGATTCGTTTTTCACCTCTTTTAAGGCTACCAATAAATCATTTCCAAGGAAGGATGCTGAACCTCTTGCTATTTCTATGGCTAGTTGTGTATGTGGAATTGCCAAGGTATCCTGTAAATTGGCTTTGGCATCTTCGTACAATTTTGGCACTTTATTTTCGATGGCAATTATCGATTTTAATTGTTGTTCTAAGGGTGCGAAATTGCGTTTGATATAAATATTTACATCAACAGCTCCGGCATAGGTCATTGGGTTTTTGGTATAGGGTTTCAAATCTTCAAAAGTGAATATTTCATACTTGATGCTGGAACGTAACATTTTCCAATCGTAATATTTTTTGGTGCCTAAAGAAGCGGAGTCTATTTCGGAAAGTTTGGTGTCATAATTTTTTAAACGGGCTAATTCTTCGGCAAGTGAAGCCTTACTGTAATCGGCTAATTTTCCATCATATTCATGAAAACCCAGAGAAACTCCAGTTTGTGGTCGCCAATTCAAGTATCCTTTAATATAATCTTCCGATACTTTGTCAAAAGCACTGTCTCCTGAAGCGGTAACATCCTTTTTAGTTTTGTTACAACTAACTAATAATAAGGTTAAAACGAATAAGGATAGGATTATTTTTTTCATTGATTTACAATTTTAACTAAATTAGATTCCAAATTTAGTTAAAAAATCTTCTCCATCAACAATTCTAAAAATCCCGAAAAACCTTAAATCAAATTTTAAAATCCAAAATTAAACCTTACTTTAGCACTTCATTTATAGCAGTAATGATTTCAGAAAAACAATTCCATAAAGAACTTGATATTATCATACAAAATGGCATCCGAGAAGATATTGGACCCGGCGATTATAGCTCGTTGGCTTGTGTTCCAGAAACAGCAATCGGTAAAGCAAAATTACTAGTAAAAGACAAGGGAATTATTGCAGGAGTAGCTTTTGCCAAAATGATTTTTGAAAATGTAGATCCAACATTGAAAATAACAACTTTCATCAATGATGGAGAAATGGTGAAAAACGGAGATGTAGTTTTTCATGTTTCGGGTAGCTCGCAATCCATTCTGAAAGCAGAACGCTTGGTCTTGAATTCCATGCAACGCATGTCCGCCATAGCTACAAAAACCAACCAATACGTAAAACTTCTTGAAGGAACAAACACCAAGATTTTGGACACTCGAAAAACCACACCCGGTTTTCGTGCGTGTGAGAAATGGGCTGTCAAAATTGGAGGAGGGGAAAACCATCGATTTGCCTTGTATGATATGATTATGCTCAAAGACAATCACAACGATTTTGCAGATGGCATTACAATAGCTATTAATAAAACCAAAGAATATTTAAAGCTCCATCATTTAGACTTGAAAATAATTGTAGAAGCTAGAAACCTTGATGAAATAAAAGAAATTCTTCAGAACGAAGGTGTTTACCGAATACTAATTGACAATTTTAATTTTGATGACACCAAAAAAGCAGTAGCATTGATTGGTGGCAAATGCCTCACAGAATCATCGGGAAACATTAATGAAAAAACAATCCGACAATATGCCGAATGTGGTGTTAACTACATTTCATCGGGTGCGTTAACGCATTCCGTTTACAATATGGATTTAAGTTTAAAAGCCATTTAAAAATATGTCAATAGAAATAGAACAAAAACTCGGGAGAATTCCAGTAGTAAAACAACTAGTCTTCTTATTAAAAAAAATAAAACCTTCTTGGTTACAAGGACTTTCATTTTATGATTTAATTGAGCTTTACATCATTGGAATAGTTGAAGGCGCTATATCTTATAGGGCTGCAGCTATTGCTTTTAGTTTTTTCATGGCGCTGTTTCCTTTCGCATTATTTATTTTAAATCTCATCCCTTATATCCCGATACCTGGATTTCAAGATGATTTTTTAGGATTTGTTCATCAAAGTGTGCCACCAACAACCTATAATGCTATTTCAAAAATAATCAATGATATTTTACACAATAGCCACAGTGGACTAATTTCTACTGGTTTTTTGATGGCAATTTTATTGATGACCAATGGTGTGAATGCTATTCTTGGCGGATTTGAAAGTTCGCATCATATTACATTAAAAAGGAAATTTTTTAAACAGTATTTTGTTGCTTTGGCGCTTTCCATTTTATTGTCATTAGTACTTATAATTACTGTGGCATCCATCGTAATATTTGAGGTTATCATTCAAAAAACAAAAATTCAAGATGTGCTTTCAGAAAATATTCCACTGATAGAAATGGGGAGATATGTTTTTGTATTATTAATGATTTTAATTACAACTTCATTACTTTTTAAATTTGGAGTAAAGAGGTATTCGGAAAGATCTTTCATTTCCATAGGTTCGGTATTTACTACCATTTTAATAATTATTTCCTCCTATTTTTTTGGAATTTGGGTCCTAAAATTTTCAAAATACAATGAGCTTTATGGTTCAATAGGAACTTTGCTTGTCATCATGTTTAACATTTGGATTAACAGTATGATTTTGCTTTTAGGATTCGATTTAAATGCAACCATTCATAGGTTACGAATTCAAAATAAAGAATAATGTCCTTCTTCATTGAAGTAATTCTACCACTTTCACTTCCCAAAACTTTCACTTATTGTGTTTCGGAAGCAGAATACAATTACATGCAAATAGGGATGCGTGTTGCCGTTCCTTTTGGAAAAAACAAAATTTACACTGCTTTGGTGATTGAGTTACATCAAAACGCACCTGTTTTATACGAAGCCAAAGAAATACAAGAAATTTTAGACTTAAAACCCATCGTCAACGAGTTGCAAATTAACCATTGGCTATGGATTTCAAATTATTATATGTGTGCCATTGGCGATGTTTATCGTGGCGCATTACCATCGGCACTTTTGCTGGAAAGTGAAACCATAATATCACTAAAAAGCGAAACTTTTGTGGATGAAGCTTCTTTATCCGATGAAGAATTTTTGGTTCATCAAGCCTTGCAACAGCAGAGTTCTTTGAAAGTAAAGGATATTATTTCAATATTAAACAAGAAAAATATCTTTCCTATTATTCAAAAACTCATCAATAAAAACATTCTTTTTCTTCAGGAAGAAATGTTGGAAGAATACAAACCCAAACTCATTAGATATATTCGTTTACATAAACAATATCAAGTGGAGGAAGGTTTAAAGGCTTTATTGGAAGATTTAAAAAGTGCCAATAAACAAAAAGAAGTGGTGCTTTGTTTTTTTCAATTACAAGCACAAGAAACCCGAGGCCGAGCCGAAGCTAAAAAATCAATTTCACTAAAACAACTCACAGAAACTGCCAATTCATCAACCGCTATTATCAAAGCATTGATTGATAAACAAATTTTTGAAGAATATTTCATCCAAGAAGACAGAGTAAATTTTGATAAAAACAAAACCGGAAGCCAATTTTCTTTAAGTAAAGCTCAACAAAAAGCTTTTGATGAAATTAAGAAAAGTTTTATTGAAAAAGAAGTGTGTCTTTTGCATGGTGTAACCTCTAGTGGTAAAACAGAAATTTATACCAAGTTAATTGAAGAATATATTGAACAAGGGAAACAAGTATTATACTTGTTACCGGAAATTGCACTAACAACTCAGTTAGTCTCTAGATTGACGCAATATTTTGGAAATAAAGTGGCGGTTTTTCATTCTAAATATAGCAACAACGAACGCGTTGAGGTTTGGAATCAGGTTTTGAACTGTTCGGAGAAAGCGCAAATTGTGATTGGTGCAAGGTCAGCTTTGTTTTTACCATTTTCTAATTTAGGTTTAATCATAGTAGATGAAGAACACGAACAAACTTTTAAACAGCAAGACCCTGCGCCAAGATATCACGCTCGTGATGCGGCAATTGTTCTAGCAAGTGCTCATCAATCCAAAGTTTTATTAGGCTCGGCAACGCCAAGTATAGAAACCTATTTCAATGCGCAATCCAATAAATATGGGTTGGTGACGATTGCCGAACGGTTTGGGAAAGTACAAATACCTAATGTTGAATTAGTGGATTTGAAAGACAGCTATTTTCGAAAACGCATGAAAGGTCATTTTAGTACCACTTTGATTGATGCCATTGCAGAAGCTTTTTCATTGGGAGAACAAGTAATTTTATTTCAAAACCGAAGAGGATTTTCTCCTGTTTTGGAATGTATGACGTGTGGTCACGTTCCTCAATGTCAGCAATGTGATGTGAGTTTAACGTATCATAAATTTAAAAGCCAATTGCGCTGTCATTATTGTGGCTATGCCATGGCAAAACCAACCAATTGTCACAGTTGTTCCAGTGTGCATTTAACCACAAAAGGTTTTGGAACCGAACAAATCGAACTGGAATTAGCCGAATTGTTTCCTGCCAAGAATATTAAAAGGATGGATCAAGATACAACGAGAGGTAAATACAGTTTTGAGAAATTGATAGATAGTTTTAAAAATAGAGAAATTGATGTTTTGGTTGGGACCCAAATGTTGGCCAAAGGATTGGATTTTGATAATGTTTCTTTAGTGGGTATTATGAATGCGGATAATATGTTGTATCATCCTGATTTTAGAGCTTTTGAAAGAAGTTTTCAAATGATGACTCAGGTTTCCGGAAGAGCTGGAAGGTCAGAAAAGAGAGGTAAAGTTATTATTCAAACCTATAATCCGGTTCATAATGTGATTCAGCAAGTGACTAATAATGATTATGAAGGAATGTATAA
>CAIMMM010000173.1 GCA_903842575.1 uncultured Bacteroidota bacterium
AGGAATTTTTGTTTGTCCCGAAACAATGGATGTGATTGTTATAAAGGGAATTATAAGTAAAATAATCTTCCGCATTAAAGGTCTGTTTTATAGATGAAAATTAAATTTCAAATGTACTAAAAACAGCTTGTTTTATTTCACAAATAATTCCCTTTGTGAATTCTTTGTGAAATCCTTTATCTTTACAACAAATAGCAAAACACAAATTGTAATGACCATTAATTGCCACGGACAACTTATTGATTTGACTATACCCAAAGTAATGGGTATTTTGAACATAACCCCTAATTCTTTCTATGATGGCGGTACTTATTTTGATGAAAAAAGTATCTTGAAACAAGTTAAAAAAATGTTGGAGGAAGGTGCTACATTTATTGATATTGGCGCTTATTCTAGTAAACCCAAAGCGGATTTTGTTTCCGAAGAAGAAGAATTGCTACGATTGATTCCTGTCATCACATTGGTTTTAAAACATTTCCCCGAAACCTTGATTTCTGTGGATACTTTTCGGTCTCATGTTGCAAAGGTGGCAGTTGAAAATGGCGCTTGTATGATTAATGATATTTCTGCAGGAAATTTGGATCCTAAAATGATGGAAACCGTTGCCAATCTCCATGTTCCATATATCATGATGCACATGAAAGGCACGGCAGAAACCATGCAATCCTTAGTGCAATATGAAAATTTAATAAAGGAAATGCTGCTCTTTTTTTCTGAAAAAGTTGCCCAAGCCAGAAGTTTAGGTATTCATGATTTGATTATTGATCCTGGTTTTGGGTTTGCAAAAACATTGGGGCAAAATTTTGAACTATTAAATAATTTGGAATTATTTCAAATATTGGAGTTGCCTGTTTTGGTTGGTGTTTCTAGAAAATCAATGATCTATAAAACCTTAAATACTTTGTCTGAATTTGCAGGCAATGGAACTACCGTTTTAAATACAATCGCGTTATTAAAAGGCACTAAAATCCTCAGAGTGCATGATGTTAAAGAAGCAGTGGAATGTTTGCAATTGACTAATAAACTTCGTGATTCGTAATTTGTACTTCAAACTTTTACTGATGATGATAAGGTTCATTCTTCAAAATGGTAAAACCTCGATACACTTGTTCAATAAAAAATAATCGTACCATTTGGTGAGAAAAAGTCATTAGCGAAAGAGAGATTTTGCCTTGTGCTTTTTGATAGACTTCGTTGCTAAAACCATAAGGACCTCCAATTACAAATACCAAAGTTTTTACACCTGAATTCATTTTCTTTTGTAATTCTTCGGATAAACCAACACTGGAAAAAGTTTTTCCATTTTCATCCAATAAAATTAATTGGTCAGTAGGAGAGAGTTTGCCTAGAATGAGTTCGCCCTCTTTTTCTTTTTGCTGCGATTCCGATAAGTTTTTGACATTTTTAATATCGGGAATAATCTCCAAATCAAACTTGATATAGAACGACAATCGTTTGGTGTAGTCATCTATTAAGGTTTGTAACGATTTGTTATCGGTTTTACCAATGGCTAGGAGTTTAATGTTCATTTTGCTATAAATAAATTCCAATAATTAAAAATACAGCACATAGTACAATTAGCATAAAAAGGAAAGGCATAATAAACTTCAGCCATGTTTTTAAACTGACATTAACTAATGCAAGCGAGGGTAAAATTAAACCTGTTGGTGCTACAAAAGACATGATTCCCATTCCGAATATATAGGAATTTACAATTTCTCTTCCAGGAATATTAACAATAATTGCCAAGGCACCAATGATGGGCATGGTTAAAACAGCCATTCCCGAACTAGATTGTATAAAAAGGGAAAAAACAATGTAAAACACCATGAGTAATATAATAAACAATGCGGGTGGCATACCTTGAACCATGTTGGCACCATAAAATAATATGGAATCACTTACGTGTCCTTCGTTTAAAATAACGGTAACACCGCGAGCAATTCCAACAATAAATGCTACGGATAATAAACTCTCAGCACCTTTAATAAATTCGGTAGTAAAAATTTTTTCATTCATTCGAACGATTACAGCTATTAATATTGCAGCACCAAGAAACAGCGCCGACATTTCGAGAGTCCACCAACCTAGAAATACTACGCCGCCAATCATGGCAAGGAATGTGGCGACATAAATGAACAATAAAAACTTTGTTTTTAAGTCTAGTTTTTGTGTAAAATCCGTTTGTGTGATTTCGGTTTTAAAGGAAGGCATTACAGCACCATCTATTTTATAAACTAGCGAAGCTGTTGGGTCTTTTTTAATTTTTTTGGCATAACGCAAAAGATACCAAATCAATAAAGTATTGGATGCTACGAACATAATTAAGCGTTCATATAAACCATCCATCCAATTAATTCCAGCTGCATTGGAAGCAATGATTACAGAAAAAGGATTGGAAAAAGAACAAAGCGTCCCTATGGATGTACCACCAAATATAATCACTAAAGGTATCAATAAATCATAACCTGCAGCAAGAAAAATTGGCACAATCAAAGGATAGAAAACTAGACCTTCTTCTGCCATTCCATAGGAGGCGCCAAAGAATGAAAATACTAGGGTTAATATAATAATCAACCAAGATTCTCTACCGTGCATGGAATGAGATAAATGGCCAACGCCTTTCATCATAGCCCCTGTTTCATTAAAGACAAACATGAAACCTCCAATAATGAGGATGAATAAAATAATGTCGATACTTTCACAAATTCCTTTTATGGGTGCGTATAGAACTTCAAGAAATCCTTGTTGGTTTTTCTCTTGTTTTTGGTAGGTTCCTGGAATTGAAACTGGTTTACGAATATCTCCGTTGGTAAATTTTTCAAGTGGAATAAGAATTTCTAAACTATCTAATGTTTTTTGAGAATAGGGAAGGGTCTTGTCACCAGTTGGTGTTGCCATTACAAAAGATTCTTGCTTGTTGGCTGTAAGTTTGTTGTATTGTCCGGCAGGTATAAGCCACGTGGCTATAGCAGCGAAAACAATAACGAGCATTAAAATGGATATTGGGCTTGGAAAAGATTTTGTTGAAGACATAAAATTTTTATTTGATGGAAAGCTTGAGGTATGATGTTTAAAAAGTTAAAACCAAATGTAACAATAAAGTCTTAATTAACAAATTGATGCACTCATTTCGCAAATACTATCTTATAAAAAAGCCCTTTTGTTTTCAAAAGGGCTTTTTTATAAGATATTGATGAAATTAGTTTACCGTTATTTTTTTGGTAACTGTTTCATTGTTGGATGTTAATTTTAGGAAATAAAAACCTTGAGGTAAATTTGATATTGTATAGTTTTTATTTATTGCTGTTGGTTTTTTTATTTGTTGTAATATTTTACCATTGATTGTAATCAAATCAATCTCATCAAGAATTACTTCCGTTTCAATATTTACATTACCATTATTAGAAGGATTTGGATAAACTGTTACAGCATTTTTGAAATCAAATATTGGTGCGGCTAAAATAGTTGGCCATCTGTTTTGAGCTACTGGTCCGCCCCAAATTACCGTAGCAAGATATGGATTGTCAATAAAAGGATTTCTATTTCCTTGTCCGTATGTGTTTGAGGCATTTCCTAAATACGTATTTCTGTTATCTTCAAACTGGGTAACAGGGTCATCAGCATTCCATTGTAAAAATAAATCAATCATATTTGCATCAGATGCTACTGGTGTTCCAACACCAACTGCCGTTGGAAGGCATTGATTACCATATCTTAAATACATATACATCATCATTCGTGCAATATCTCCCTTCCATTCATCTCCAGGATACCAGTTTAATGCTGTTTCAAATGAATTTCCTGAACCGTTAAAGAATTTGTCATTATCTCTATCAGCATTTCTTTTCTTATCTGCTGCCCTTAAATGATGTAAATCAGCTCCTGGCCCAGCTGTGCCCAAATCAGGAGTTCCTAGCGCCTTTGGAAAAGTATGTTCTCTGTTATAAAGACAAGGGGATGAAGTACCATCATCTTGCATATTAGAATCTCTTCTTCTGTGATCCTTGTCATCAATTGAAGATGCTGGACATAAGTTGTCACTAAAACCGTAAACAAGTAATACATTGGTTTGAGTAGCATCTGCAGGATCTAAATCTAAAATAGCAAGTGCATTGTCTGTCTGTGAGTATACCAGTTGGTGAGTGTGTGTATTTGTTATTTTTGTTGCCAGAGCATCTTTTAAATTACTTCCCGTTAAAGTCCAATTAAAGCCATTATAATAAGGTGATGCAGGCGCGCCATTCTGTGAAAAAACGATGGTAATATTTAACAATAGTAATAGAGTAGTTATTTTTTTCATTTGTATTTGTAAGATTTTTAAATTTTGTTTTTTCGTTCTAATAAAGCCATATAAAATCCATCAAATCCTGATTCTGAGGCCAATAATTTAGAATCTTTAACAAAGGTAAAGTTTTTTCCAGCAGCTGTGGTCAAGAATTTCTTAATTTGATCCTGATTTTCAGAAGGTAAGATGGAGCAAGTTGCATAAACTAGCTTTCCTCCGGGTTTCACAATTCTAGAATAGCTTTCTAAAACTTCCGCTTGTATTTTACGGATATTGTCAATAAATTCAGGTTGTAATTTCCATTTGGCATCAGGATTTCTTTTTAAAACGCCCAATCCACTACAGGGTGCATCAATTAAAACTCTATCGGCTTTTTCATAAAGTTTTTTGATGACTTTGGTACTATCAATAATGCGGTATTCAATATTAAAAGCGCCATTTCTTTTGGCTCTTAATTTCAATTGCTTTAGTTTGCTTTCGTACAAATCCATCGCAATTAATTGTCCTTTATTTTCCATCAAAGAAGCCATGTGCAAGGTTTTTCCCCCAGCGCCAGCACAAGTATCCACCACGCGCATTCCAGGTTTTACATCTAGAAAAGCGGCAACCAATTGGGATGAAGCATCTTGAACTTCAAAGAATCCGTCTTTAAAAGCATCGGTCATAAAAACATTGGCTCTTTCTTTCAAAACTAAAGCATCGGGTTGGTCTTTTAAAAACTCGGTTTCAATGTTTAAATCCATTAAAATAGCATGGAGTTTTTCTTTGGTAGTTTTTAAAGTATTTACTCTAAGAATCACTTTTGCTTGTTGATTTTGGGCCGCAATTTCTTTATTCCAAAGTGCTTCTCCTAATTCGGCAATTCCCAATTCATCCATCCAATCGGGGATAGATTCCCGATATTTTCTAATTTTGGATAATTCGTCAAAACGACCTTTTATTTTGCGTTCAGGAGTGCCTTCTAGTTGTTTCCAATCTGGGATTGGGTAACCACGTAAAACTGCCCAAACGGCAAACATCCGCCAAATATCTTCTCGGTTGTATGGCTCTTTTACTTCTGCAATTTCCGAGTATAATCGTTTCCAACGAACTATTTCATAGATGGTTTCGGCAACAAATTTTCTATCGGAACTTCCCCAACGTTTGTCTTTCTTTAATGCTCTAGCCACTACTTTATCGGCATATTCTCCTTCATTGAAAATAGCATTTATAGAATCTATAGTAGTGTAAACTAAATTTCGGTGTAATCTCATAGTGTAAAAAAATCAGCGGGCAAAGATATTGCTTTTTAATAGAATCGGCAGCAGTATTCTTTAAAACCTTTCAGTTGTATAGAAACTTTATGAATTTGTAAACTCTAAATACAAATATTATCAAGTCGTCTCATATCAATGTTTTCGGGTGGGTGTAAAACCATTGGGAATTGTTCAACTTTTACGGAACTACTATCTAATCCAAATCCTTTTTCTTCGGATAAGCTTAGTTTTTTCATTATAAAATAATTATTCATAACAACTTTTTCAAAGAAAGTTAAATCACTATCATTGGATAGGAATTTTTCTGAAAGCACAAACTTAAAGTCACCAATAATATTATTTTTATTCAAGGATTCATAGCGACTTGTTATATCTACTTCGCCTCTTTGAACCATATCTTTAATTACTTGTTTGAACATCAAATTAATTTTAGTTGGTTCTCTAAATCCTAGAAAAAAATCAACTCTATAAATATCATCTTTAACAATTTCAGTAACTCGGTATTCTTTTTTATAGGGTTCGCTTAAGATATTAACATGAACAAACCAATACAAATCGGCACGTTTTGGTCTTTTTTGAAGAATAGAATACATCACTTTTTCTTCTATTTCATCACTTCGATTAGAATTGGTCATGTAAATTAAATGAGTAGCATATTTTGGGATGGATAAATCCACACTTAATTCGGCAAGTACTTTTTTGTAGGTGTCTATTTTCACAATTTTGGTATAATTATGACTAATTTGTTTTGCCATAAACCAAGTTGCCATTATTCCAATTAATACACAAGCAATCATAATTGTTACAAAACCACCATCTATGAATTTAACAATATTTGCATATAAAAAACTGAATTCAATTGTTAAATATAATGTAATAAGAGGAATTATGAAATATAACTTAACACGCTTCATAATTAAATAAAAGTTAAGAAGTAATGTTGTCATAATCATACAAAGAATAATGGCTAACCCGTAGGCATGTTCCATATTTTCCGATTTTTCAAAATAAATAACAATACCAATACAACCTAATAATAACAACCAATTTATTGATGGAATATACAACTGTCCTTTTAATTCAGTTGGGTATTTGATTTTAACTTTAGGCCAAAAATTCAATCGCATGGCTTCATTAATCAATGTAAAAGATCCACTAATTAATGCTTGTGATGCAATAACAGCAGCCATAGTGGCAATGACTACTCCAATAGGTTGAAACCAGGGTTCCATCATTAAATAAAAAGGATTGGAATCATCTCCGCCACCTAATTGTTTTAATGTTTTTCCTTCATGATGAATTAAATAAGCTCCTTGTCCAAAATAATTAAGCAAAAGCATTATTTTAACAAAAATCCAACTAATTCTAATGTTTTTTCTTCCGCAATGTCCCATGTCAGAATACAAAGCCTCGGCTCCAGTAGTACATAAAAATACAGCACCAAGGACGAAAAATCCTTCAGGGTGAATATTTAATAATTCGTAAGCATAGTATGGGTTTATGGCACTAAACACTGATAAATCATTGGAGATTTGCATTATTCCTAATACGCCAAGCATGGAGAACCAAACCAACATCATCGGCGCAAAAAACTTACCAACTAATTTTGTTCCAAATTGTTGAATAGTAAATAGAGCAATTAATATACAAATAACTATTAATTGAATGTTTTTTGTAGTCATCGTTGGGTAAAATGTTTTTACACCTTCAACAGCTGCAGTAACAGAAATCGGCGGAGTTATGATGCCATCTGCAAGCAAAGCACTACCTCCAATAATTGCGGGAACAATAAGCCATTTAATTTTTGTTCTTTTGACAAGAGCATACAAGGCAAATATTCCTCCTTCACCATGATTGTCTGCACTTAATGTTATGATTACATATTTTAGAGTAGTTTGTAAAGTCAATGTCCAAAAAATACAGGAAATCCCACCTAAAACTACATCCCTTGAAATAGCATGAACGTCAAGTATAGCTTTCATAACATACAAAGGTGATGTTCCAATATCACCATAAATAATTCCTAATGTAATAAGTAAACCAGCAGCAGATAATTTGCTATGAAGATGACTATGACTATTCATATTTATATTATAAAAAAGAAGTCAAAGGTACTATTTTGGAAACAATAATATCAATTGGACGCTTTTTTTTTAAAAGGATACAAAAAAAAACACTGCTTTAAGCAGTGTTTTTTTATTGGGGAAGAAATTAACCTCTACCTGATTTGCTGTTACTTCTTGGTAATTGATTTCTTGGAGAATCGCTATGTTGTGAAAATTCTCTTTGCGATGGACTCCTTTGATTTGTATTTTGTGAACTATTATTTCCCGTTGACTCTCTTCTAACTGAAGAATCTCCTCTTGGAATATCGTTACTTCTTGTAGCAGAATTTCCTCTTGTATTTTCATGTCTTTTCCCCATCGAATTACCTCTAGTGGAATTAGTATTATTGGCTATCTCATTTCTAGTATTTACATTTCTGATATTTCTAGTTCTATCCAATTCGTATCTGTTGGTATAACTAGAGTTTCTGTAACTAAAAGAACGATTTGGATATTGTCTTTCGTAACCATTTCCTCTTCGTCCATAATAATTATTATAGGCTATATGACATCTTCTATAATTTACATAATTGTAGCTATAATTGAAATTAATACAAAAACCGATGTGATTTCTATACCTAAAAACCGGAAATGGATTCCAAGCATAATAATAGGTTGGATAATAACCCCAATACCATGATGAATAATATGGGTGATAATTAGAAACCCAAAAACTAGTATAGATTATAGGTGTATGAACATAAACGGGTTCGTAAATATAATTATCTCCATACATATATACATCACCTACCACTTGTACTTGCACATTATTATGTATATCTCTTTCTACTTCAATTGTAGCGACATCTTGAAAAACATCACGACCAAGAACCGATTGTACAATAATTATGTGTGTATTTCCTTCAACACTTTCAATAACTCGTAAATAATCTACTTGATTATCTTGATTCAAATCCAAATTTGAAATTTGAACTTTTGGATCATTCAATCTTCTTTCAAAATCATCTAAGTTATCAGCATCTCCAAAAATGGAAGCTATCGCTCTCAAATCTAGGTTGTCACTTATTTCAGAACTGGTTGCATTAACAATAGTTCTATCTTGTGCAAATAATTGACCTGCAAATGAGGAAGTCAATAAGATAAAGGCAATTATTTTAGTTTTCATAATAAAGAAATTTGAATTTGTTAATCATTCTAAACAGGACTTTTCAATTACTGTGCCATGATTTTTTCTTCCCAATTCGCAGTAGATTACAATTAGTATAAAAATTCTATTTCAGCCCTGATTTATTAGCGTTATTAAGAAAAAAGCAATTTTTCTTTTAACATTTTTAACACTTTTTTAAGTTATAAATATCGATTTTTTGATGGGAACAAACCTTTTTAATCGAAAATAATTGACACTATTTTGAATGAAAAATAAGTGTTAGCACTATGCTTTTGGACAATGAAAAGGTTTGGTTTCCCGCTGAAAAAACAAAATCTTTAGAATTACCTTTAAATAATAAGAGAACCAAATTGGTTCTCTTATTTATATTAGTTTTTACGTTTATCGCGATATTGCTGCAACAGTTTTCTGTTAAACCCTTCTTCCGCTTTTTTGAGTTTTAAAATTTTTATTGGAGATATAACTCCTTTTAAATTAGTAACAAATTTTTTCTTTAATTGGTACAATTCGTCTTCAGTACTTTCCATTTGAGTTAATAAAGTACCAGCTTCTTTTTCAGATAATTTATCTAAAGCATCATCATCTGTTTTATCTAAATAACCTTTTAATTTTTGCTTTCTAATTTCATTTTGTTTGTCTTCAAATGCATTGAATAGTGGCCAAAATTTTGTCGCTTCTTCTGATGTTAGCGATAATTCATTAGTAATATAAGCAATCTTAATTGCTTTAATTTTTTCTTTTTTTTCTTTAAAAAAA
>CAIMMM010000174.1 GCA_903842575.1 uncultured Bacteroidota bacterium
ATGCTTTGTTTTTTCAAACCTTAAAAAACTTCCAAACACAATACGCTTATTCAACAGCACTAGGTTTAGATTTTAAATCAGTTCTTGAAACAACAACGGGATTAAACTTTACTGATAATTTTAATCAATGGTATTTTGGTGAAGGATATCCAACCTACAATATTGTTTGGAATCAAGTTGCAGATACTGTAACTTTTACTGCAACACAAACGGCTTCGATGCCAAGTGTTACGCCGCTTTTCAAAATGCTAATGGAATACAAATTAAATTCAGCAAGTGGTGATACGCTTGTAAAAGTCTATCAAACTGCTAATGTCAACACTTTTAAAATTCATACCCATAAAATAATTACTGGAATGGTTGTAGATCCCAACGATTGGGTAATCAATAAAGTTGGAACCATTACCGTGGGTGTTGAAAACATTGAAAATCCAGTATATTTTTGCACTGCACCAAACCCTGTTGAAGATTTTATCTATGTTTATTTAGAAAACAATAACAATACAATAAAGGAAATTAGAGTCCTTGATATCACAGGAAGAGAATTGTTAAACCAATCAACTTTAGAGAAAAATACTAAATTAGATCTTTCAAATTTGAAAAGCGGTTTTTACATGATTTCTATTACTGATGGTAAAAACGTTTATTCAAAAAGAATTGTAAAATTATAATTAGAAAATCCTATGAAGAAATCTTTATTTGCATTGATAGTTCTTGCTTTATTTTCAATAAAAGCATATTCACAGCTACCACAAAATGTTTCAATAAATTCAACTGGTAATTTGCCAGACCCGTCTTCTATGCTAGATATTTCTGCAACTGATAAGGGTTTGCTTATTCCAAGGATGACAACTGTTCAGAGAACGGCAATCGCAAGTCCGGCAAAAGGTTTATTGGTTTTCGATAATGATTTAAGTGAATTCTGGTATTATAACGGTGCATTTTGGACTGCCTTTGCTGGCGGAGCAACCGGACCTGCAGGTCCAACCGGACCAACTGGTCCAACTGGAAGCGGAACTGGAACTTGCACCACACTTGATGGCGCTTATAATTGCGGTGGAGCCGGAGCTGGAAGAATAATAACTGCCAATTCAGGAGCTTTCGAAGTAAATGCATCAACAGCTGCAACCAATGCCATTAAAGCATTACATTCAAATAGTGGAGTTGCAGTCAATGCATCTAGTACGCTTGCTTCAAATGCATATTCAACAATTCAGTCAACCACTGCTTCAACAAACACTTTAGTTTCTGCAGTATTAGGAAATTCATCCGCAGCTGGCTACGGCGTATCTGGTCAAATTGCTGCTACTGGAACTGCCCAGGCTGGTGTTTATGGAAACAATTTAAGAACAACTGGTGGTCATGGCGTTTGGGGATTCGGTTATAATGGTGTTGTTGGTGAAACAAATTATGTTCCGGCATTTGGACTTTATGGCTATAATCATGGTGCAGCCGACCCAGGAGTTGGAACCGCAGGAATTGGAATTACTGGAATCGCTGGACAAAGCACCAATTTAGCTTTGAGTTATGGCGTTTATTCTTATGATGACGGTGGAATTGTTGGAGCTTTAGACGTTGGAGGAAATTTCTCAGCCGGTGGAACTAAGGCATTTAGAATTCAACACCCAACAAAACCAGATATGTTTTTAAAGCATTTCTGTTTAGAATCTCCTGAAGTATTAAATGTTTATAGAGGAAACGCTATTTTAGATGCCAATGGTGAAGCCATTATTACTTTGCCAGAATATTTCTCTTCGATAAACATTAATTTCTCATATAATTTAACTTCAATTGGAACTTCTGCTCCTGAGCTTCATGTAAAAGATGAAGTTAAAGGAAATGCATTTTCTGTGGCTGGTGGAAAAGCAAATTCAAAAATTTCGTGGACTATTTATGCCGAAAGAAATGATAAATACATTCAGGAACATCCAGATTCAAAACAAACAGAAGTTCTTCAAACCGAAAGAGATAAAAAATTACTGAAAGGCGACAAAATGCCACTTTTAAATGGAATGAACAGCAACCCCAATCAGCCTATTATTAAGGTTCTTAGTGAATAATCTTTTTTAGTTTATTCATTTAATGCAAAATAGTATTTCTTAAATTTTAGATCTTCCCTTTTGTTCGAGAGTTGTCATTCAGAACATAGTGATGAATCTAATAACCAGTTGAAGATTTTGATGCACATTGTCATTCAGAACGCAGTGAAGAATC
>CAIMMM010000175.1 GCA_903842575.1 uncultured Bacteroidota bacterium
GGAGTTGGAAAAACAACACTGGCGTTTATTATTGCTCAGACTCTTAACCGTCCATTTTTTACCTTGTCCGCAATTAGTTCGGGTGTGAAAGATGTTAGAGAGGTTTTTGAAAAAGCAAAAGAAACTGGTGGCAATGCTATTTTATTCATTGATGAAATTCATCGTTTCAATAAAGCGCAACAGGATTCGTTATTGGGAGCGGTTGAGAAAGGAGTAATTACTTTAATTGGTGCCACCACAGAGAATCCTTCCTTCGAAGTGATTTCTCCATTACTTTCACGCTGTCAGGTTTATATTTTGAAGCATTTAGAAAAAGATGATTTAATTTCACTTTTAAATAATGCTAAAACTTTTCTAGAAGAACGTGATAAGATTAAAATTGACATTCAGGAATCAGAAGCTTTATTGAGAGTTTCTGGTGGTGATGCCCGTAAACTGCTAAATGCATTGGAATTGGTTGTTAATGCAAACGAAGGAAAAAAAATCACCATTACAAATGAGCAGGTTCTAAAAGTAATTCAGCAGAATTTGGTGATGTACGATAAAAATGGAGAGCAACATTATGATATCATTTCTGCATTTATTAAATCGATGCGTGGCAGTGATCCAAATGCTGCAGTTTATTGGCTTGCGAGAATGATTGTAGCAGGTGAAGATCCAAAATTTATTGCCCGCCGAATGTTGATTCTGGCTTCTGAAGACATTGGAAATGCCAATCCAAACGCACTTTTATTAGCAACAAATTGTTTTCAGGCAGTTACCATGATTGGTTATCCCGAAAGTGATTTGATTTTGTCGCAAACTGCAATTTATCTGGCATGCTCTCCAAAAAGCAATGCTTCTTTAACTGCAATAAAAAGTGCCAAACAAATGGTGATGAATAAAGGCGATTTATCGGTTCCTTTGAAACTCCGAAATACACCCACAAAACTGATGAAAGACATTGGTTATGGTAAAGAGTACAAATATGCTCACGATTTCGAGAATAATTTTGTGATGGAAGATTTTTTGCCTGAAGAAATAAAAAACACCATCTTCTTCACACCAGGCAATAATCCTCGTGAAAATGAAATGAGAGCAAAACTCAAACAACAGTGGAAAGAGAAATATAAATATTAAAATATAAAAATATGACAACAAAGAAATTGATTTTCATGATTTTAGCATTGTTTGTTTCAAACATTGGAATTTCTCAGGATCTCCAAAAAGGGAAACTCAACGAGGAAGCTTTGAAGCAAATAAAAGCTTCGTTCAAAAAAGATGCTCAAACAAAAGCTCTAATTAATGCTTCCACGAATAACGATGCGAAAACTTTGGTTCTTAACAGAGAAAATCTTGGTAAAAATGATCATTTATTTTCCAATCAGGTGAAATCGAAAGGGATTACGGACCAAAAACAATCGGGTCGTTGCTGGTTATTCACCGGATTAAATGTGGTTCGTCCCATCGTTATTGATAAATTCAAACTTGATGAATTTGAATTTTCTCAAAACTATAGTTTCTTTTGGGACCAACTCGAAAAAGCAAATCTTTTCCTGGAGGCAATCATCGCTACCACTGCAAAACCAATGGATGATAAAACTGTAGACTGGTTATTCAAAAATGCCATTGGTGATGGTGGAAACTGGGCAGGATTTGTTGATGTTGCTGAAAAATATGGTGTTGTTCCAAAATCAGTAATGCCAGAAACCAATAACAGTGACAAAACTTCAATGATGTCATCGGTTTTGACAAGAAAGCTTCGTGAGGATGCTTTGGAATTGAGAGAATCAA
>CAIMMM010000176.1 GCA_903842575.1 uncultured Bacteroidota bacterium
AATACAAATTTCCTACATATTAATTATAAAATATTTACATAATTTCCATAAAAATTTATATTATTCACATATAGGATAATTTTTTTAGTGTTTTATTTTTATCTTTAGGCGAAAACATATTTCACATAAAATAAGAAATCAATTAAAACGATAAATCATTAATTTTTGGTTTAATCTAGGTATGAATTGCTTACAGAAATTATGTTCTGCTCTACAATAATTTCAGCTTTAGAATGAAATAATTTAATGAGCAACAAAACCACCATCTATAGCCATGGCATGACCCGTTACAAAAGAGGCTTCGTCAGAACACATCCATATAACGGCATTGGCTATTTCTTCGGGTAGTCCGAAACGGCCAATAGGTTCAAGACTTTTAAATTGCTCTATATTTTCTCTCTCTTTGTTTGTCAAACGATCTATCATAGGAGTTTGTATTACTCCAGGACAAACAGCATTAACACGAATTCCAAGTTTGGCACATTCCAATGCGGCTGTTTTGGTTAAACCAACAACGCCATGTTTGGATGCTACATAGGCGGGTAGGCCTTCAAATCCAACCAGTCCGGCTACTGAGGCACAATTTATAATAACACCTTTGCCTTGTTTGAGCATTTCGGGTATTTCATATTTCATACAAAGCCAAATTCCTTTGAGGTCAACATTGATAGTTTTATCCCAATTTTCTTCTGTACAATCCCAAGTATTCGCTTGAATACCTTCTACACCAGCATTATTGAATGCATAATCTAACCTCCCAAATTCTATCATTGTTTTTTCTATCATCACTTTAATATCTGCCATTTTGGATACATCACATTTAATAAAAATAGCTTCACTACCTATCTCTCTGAGAAGGTTTACCGTTTCATAGTTTTCTTTCCAATCTGCCACAACTACTTTGGCTCCTTTTCGTGCAAAAGCAATCGCTGTTGCTCTTCCAATACCTGATGCACCACCCGTTACAAGGGCTACTTTATTTTTAAATGATACTTCCATGACTTAATAAATTTAAAGTATTTATATGTTTTTCTATTTTTAAATTTTCTGCTTTCAAAATATTTTCAATTCCTTGAATCAATGCATCGGGATTAAAAGAGATGCTATTAATTCCTTCTTTTACTAAAAATTGCGCAAACTCAGGTATGTCACTTGGAGCTTGTCCGCACAGACCGACTTTAATTTTATTGCGTTTGGCGGCTATAATAGTTTTACTTATTAGTTGCTTCACGGCAGGATTTTGTTCCGTGAATAAATCACTCACTAAGGTTGAATCTCTATCCAGTCCTAATGTTAATTGCGTTAAGTCATTGGATCCAATGGAAAACCCGTCAAATAGTTTTGCAAATTCATCGGCTAATAATACATTACTTGGAATTTCAATCATAACATATATTTCCAATCCATTTTCTTTTTGAATTAGTCCATTAGCGGCCATCTCTTCAATTACTTTTTTACCTTCCTCCACAGTTCTACAAAAGGGAATCATTAATTTAACGTTAGTCATTCCCATTTCATTTCTCACATTTTTCATAGCTTCACACTCTAGGGCAAACCCTTTTCGATAAAAATCACTGTAATAACGGGAAGCTCCACGGAAGCCAATCATTGGATTCTCTTCGTTAGGTTCAAAATATTTTCCGCCAATTAGGTTGCTATACTCATTACTTTTAAAATCACTCATTCTAACGATAACATCTTTAGGATAAAAAGCGGCTGCTACTGTAGCTACTGCTTCCGCCAATTTATCTACAAAATATTTTTTACCATCTTGACACCCTTTTGTTATCGCTTTTATTTCAGAAAGAACATTTTCATCAATCACTTTTTCAGGTTCAATCAAGGCGAGTGGATGAATTTTGATTGTATTCGAAATGACAAATTCTATTCGCATTAAACCTACACCCTGGTTTGGATATTGGCTTAGTTCAAATGCTCTTTCCGGATCTGCAAGAATG
This sequence comes from uncultured Bacteroidota bacterium, assembly GCA_903842575.1. GTDB lineage: Bacteria > Bacteroidota > Bacteroidia > Flavobacteriales > Flavobacteriaceae > Flavobacterium. The sequence goes on from CAIMMM010000176.1 coordinate 1,959, forward strand.
AACATGGGATCTGTATTGGGCATTTGTAACTGACTAAAATCCTGTTCTTTTATCCCCCACCTTAAAAATCCTTCATAAACATTGCCTTCTTTTCCTTCCGCACAAGAAACGGTTATTTTCTGACCTGTTTTTATAACATCAGTTGCGTTACCGCTTCCAACAATGGCGACAACACCCAATTCACGAGCTACGATTGCCGCATGGCTTGTTCGTCCTCCTTTATTAGTAATGATTGCTGCCGCTTTTTTCATTATAGGATCCCAATCGGGGTTGGTGACATCCGTAACAAGAATTTCACCTTGTTGCAGTTGATAACCCTCCTGTGGTCTGTTAATTATTCGAGCTTTCCCAGAAGTAATTTTATCTCCTAAAGCAATTCCTTTGGCAAGTAGTTTTCCTTTTTCTTTAAGGGTGTAAATCTTTCTTACTTGTATTTTTTTATTTCCATGGACAGTTTCCGGCCTAGCTTGAACGATATATAATTGATTATTGAATCCATCCTTTGCCCATTCAATATCCATCGCTTTTCCATAATGTTTTTCAATTTTGTAGCACCATTGAGCAAGTTGAATGACTTCTTTATTTGTTAAAGAAAATTCATTTTGTTTTTTATAATAGGTTTCAATATTGATGGTTGTTTTTTGAGCAGTTATTTCTTTTATGTTTTCTGCATAAAGCATTGTATATTCTTTTCTTCCACAATGATATTTTAGAATAGGATTTAAATCAATATCAAACAGGGTAGGTTTGAAAACAACCCATTCATCAGGTGTAACACTCCCTTTTACAATATTTTCTCCCAATCCCCAACAACTATTTATTATGATAACGTTTTTAAAACCTGTGTCGGGATCAATCGTAAAAACGATTCCCGCCGATGCTTTATCACTTCTTACCATTTGCTGTACTCCAACAGAAATTGCAATATCTTTTTCTTCAAAACCCATGTCGTAACGGTATTTTATGGCTCGGTTGGTAAATAAAGAAGCATAGCATCTTTTTATAGCATCAAATAATTGTTTTTCTCCATTAATGTTTAAAAAAGATTCCATTTGACCTGCAAAACTTGCTGAAGGTAAATCTTCGGAGGTGGCACTACTTCTAACAGCTACATTAATGCTATCAACACCACAATCTGTAGAAAGTTGCTTGTAGGCTCGTCTTATTTCTTTACTAATTTCTTCCGGAAATTTCCCCGACATTATTAATGACCTTGCACTTTTCCCAACCGCTGCAAGGTTTTGATAATGGGTAGTGTCTACTGATTCTAATAAATCATTGAGTGGTTTTTCAAGATTGTTGGTGAATCGGAATAAACGAAAAGAAGTAGCTGTTACCGCAAATCCATTGGGTATGTTAATGCCTTTGGGATTTAATTGGTTATACATTTCTCCTAGCGAGGCATTTTTACCTCCAACTTTTGAAATATCGTTTATGCTTATTTGGTTGAAGAATAGAATGTGGGTTAAATTTTTCATCTTTTACTTTTTTTTAAATACAAAAATCAGTTGGAACTTGATTGTTCTTTAAACAAGCTTTAAAGGAATAGCCAATATTTTCTATAATGTCTGTGATGAGCATGCTCTCCATACTTTGTTTTTTTAAGGTATAATCAGCGGCAAATCCATGAAGATAAACACCCAATTTTGCGCTTTCAAAAGGAGTATAATTGGAAGCTAAAAAAGCGGTAATCATTCCAGTAAGAGCATCGCCTGAACCACCTTTTGCTAATCCTGCATTTCCTGTGGTATTTTGAAAAGTTTCTATCCCGTTGGTAATTATTGTTTTATGGCCTTTTAAAACAATTATACAACGCATTTCTTTGGCTTTTTTTATAGCTGATTTTATTCTCTCGTTTGTGGAGATATGATGGCCAAATAGTCTGTCAAATTCTTTAGAGTGCGGAGTAAGAATCATTCCTTTTGGCATTATATCTAACAGTTTTTTATTTGAAGAAATTATATTCAAAGCATCGGCATCTATGACCATGGGGTGTTTGTAATCTCCTAATAATTTAATTATAATTTCTTGTGTCTCTTTGGATATTCCTAATCCGGAACCAATCCCAATGGCTGAAAAAAAGGGGTAATCAATTTCGTTGCTTTCTCTATCAATTATCATAGCTTCAGGAATTGAAATTTGAAGTATTGATCGTTCTTCTGAGGGGATATTTACTGTTAATAATCCCACTCCTGAACGCAAACAGGCTCTAGCAGCAATCGCAGCTGCCCCCATTTTTCCTTTACTTCCTACAACTAACAATGCGTGTCCGTATGTTTCTTTGTTGGAGTCAGGTTTCCGTGATTTTAAAATCAATTTTATATCAGATTGACTGAGTTTTTTTATCATTTTTCGGTTAAAAATTGGAAACGTTGGTCTAGTGTTTTTGTTTTAAATGATAAAATTCTCTTACCTTGGCTAAAACTTGATTCGTGGTCAACGCAACAGTTGTTTCTGTTAATTTTAATTTTTGGGCAAGCTGTTTGTCTTTTTGAATGGATTGACTCAGTTTTATTTTTATATCTGCCGGACCAAAAACATAAATTTCATCATCGTTTTTGATTTGTTCTATAACATTATTCAAAAAGCCATCTAACTGATGTTTCTTCTTTTCATTAAACTTACTTTCATTAACACCATGTCGAATTCCGGAAAAGTTGCCGGTGACTCCCATGTTCTTGTGATGAACGCTATTTTCAATATCCGATTTAACTTCAATGATATCTTCTTGCTTATTTTCTAATTTTACAATTATAGCTTTTGAAGTATCTATCCAAACTCCTGTTTGTTTTTTCATGGCTATTTTATATTTATTTCAAATAAAAAAAGCAGCGGTTGATTTATGATTATCGGGAATTACAAAAAGAGGGACATGTGTATAAAACGCTAAATTTTTGCTGATACTTTTATGAAACAATTTTTCAACAAAACTGTATTGATGAGGTACAATAGCAATTATATCTGCCTTTTGATCCGCTGCAAATTCATTGATTTCCTCAACAAGATTTTCGTTTTCATGGAAATAATATCCGTGCTCAATATGGGCTAACGATTGCTCCAATTTTTTACCAGCAAGCGTTTCTTCTGCTGTTTCTAATTGTTTATTTTCTGTCACATTCAAAACGGATATTTTGGAATCGAATTTTTTAGCAAATCCTTTAAGAATTTCATATGTATTTGAATTTTTTTGATAATCAAAATCGCAAGCAAAAACTATTTTTTTTGGTTTTTTATATTTTATTTTTTCCGGAATAACAAAAACAGGAATTTTAGATTCTCGTAAAACCGATGTAGTAATGCTTCCCATTAAAACATCACTTAAATTAGAAGAACCTTGTATTCCCATAACAATAAAATCTGCTTTTTCATCTAGAATTCCATCAACAGCAAAATTCAATTTCACCAAATAGCTTACTTTAACGCCATTTCGCTTTTGGATATCTAATGCCTCTTTTTTTAAAAGAGCTTCTTTCTCTTTTTGAATAATGTCGTCTGTATAAAAAGTAATGGGTACATCCACTGGAAGTGTTTCAGGCGCATGAAAGAGATGCAATAATAGCAAATTCATATTGAGCTCTTTGGCAAGTTTAATAGCATATTCAGTAGCGTTTTTTGCTGATTCTGAAAAATCTGTTGGTACAAGAATTGTTTTCATAGTGTTAAAATATTAAAGTTGAAGTATTCTCTTTTATCTAAATAAGACCTGTTTAGGCTGTTTAATTATTCTTTTCCTTTTTTTGTAACTGAATTTAATATTTCTAAATGTTGAAAAGATTAATCTCCTTTTTTTCTAGTAGAAATTCCAAAAAACGCATACAATGGACAAAAACTAATGTAGCTTGTAACAAGAAAAGTACCTGCAATAATCAATGACACTAAAGCCGTGGTTCCTGATATTTCTTTATTGTAATAGGCTCCTACGATTAGCATCGCAAAAAGAATTCTTATTCCTTTATCAATCATTCCTAGATTAGCTTTCATGAAAATTAATTTTTGCTATTCCATTTTATTTCCTACAACAAATTTTGTGTTTATTTATAACATTAGTATTACATAAATTTTCATAAATTTTATATAATTGCCATCTTTATTTGAAAAGAAATGATTAACTTTAACTCCCCTTATTTCTTATCTTTTTATTTTTTATCGTTGTTGGTCTTTTCTAAAATAAATTGAATAAAAAAATGAAGTTATTCGTAAAATATATGGTAAGTAATCGCTGTAAAATAGTGGTGAAAAATATTTTAAATGAAATAGGATTGCATTTTATACTTGTTGATTTAGGGGAAGTTGAAGTTATGGAAAATATTACTTCAGAACAACGTGAAGTTTTAAAAAAAGCACTTTTAGAAGTTGGTCTTGAGTTAATAGAAGACAAAAAATCTATCCTTATTGAGAATGTAAAAATCCTGATTATTAAGTTAGTACATCATACAGAAGAAGGTGTGAAAATAAATTTTTCGGATTATTTAAGTGAAAAATTAAATCATAATTATACCTATCTCGCTAATTTATTCTCCGAAGTACAAGGAACCACTATCGAACATTTTATCATTTATCACAAAATTGAAAAAATTAAAGAATTAATGTTTTATGGCGAACTTACTATCACAGAGATAGCTTATAAAATGAATTATAGCAGCGTAGCTCATTTATCAACACAATTTAAAAAAGTAACAGGACTTTCTCCTTATCATTTTAAGCAATCAAAAGATAAAAGAAGGGTTCCTATTGAAGAAATTGGAAGTAGGTAAGTGTGTTTTAATTATGAATTTTATAAGTAAAAATAATTTTCAATTCCAAACTTTTTGAATCTTTCCCAAACGCTATTTTTATAATAAGTAAGAAGGCATATGTAAACTGTAAATTATACAACTCTTTTAAAAAATTTTGTAAAACATAAATCGTTAAAAGAGGAGACATTTACATGTGAAATACAATTAATGTTTAACTTAAAAATAAAAATTATGACACTTATTAAATCAAGCGGAAATTTAATGAAATCAAACGGAAACTTAATGCCATTTGTTATGGATGACTTTTTTGGCAATGATGTTTTTTTTGGTAACAATTGGTTGGATCGAGAACTCAAACAAACACTCCCTGCTGTAAATATTAAAGAGAACAAAAACGAATTTAATCTTGAATTTGCTTCTCCTGGATTTACAAAAAAAGATTTTAAAATTGATCTAGATGAAAATGTTTTAACTATCAGTGCAGAAAAAGAGAAAGAAAAAAGCGAAGTAAATGATGCCTTCACTCGAAAAGAGTTTTCATATAATTCTTTTTCAAGATCATTTACATTACCACAAACTGTAAATGCTGATAAAATTGATGCTAAATACAATGATGGAATTCTTAAATTGAGCATTCCAAAAAAAGAAGAATCTAAACTACTCCATAAAAAAGAAATTAAAGTAGTGTAATCAGTTTTAAAAAAAAACCATCCCTAAGAAGGATGGTTTTTTTACCGACTTATGTGATTTAGATAGTTTTAGTTTATCTACCGACTTTTATACTTATTTAAATAGAAATCTTTCTAAGGATTCTTATTCTTAAATTTATTGATGATTTCTTTTAACTTATCTTCCCGTGCAATTTTTTTTGCTTTCGCTTTGTCTTGCTCTTTGTGGAGTTTGTCGTTGTGTTTTTTGATATTCCTTTCGTTATTCCGCCCCATCGTATTTTTTATTTGAAAGCTATAGTTTTCTTGATTGCTAAATTACAATATTTTTGGAAACATAAAGTTTGGCACAATTCATGAATAGCTTGAAAAATAATTATATCAATTAAAACAAAAAAACATGAAAAAATTTACACTAATTTTAGCTTTTATCGGGATGATAATACTACAAAGCTGTTCAGTAAAAGACAATCAAAACATGCCTGATAATGATACTATCAGTGAAGTTTTTGAATATACCAATGTGAATTTCCAACCTAATAATTTTAGTGTAATATTAACCTATCCGCATCCTATATATACTTCGGATATGGTATTAGTATATCGATTGTCTGGAATATTTCAAGGGGAAGATATTTGGAAATTACAACCTGAAACTTTCTTTTTTGATGATGGGACACTAGATTTTGAATACAATTTTGATTTTACCCGCTACGATGTTAATTTATATATGAATGGATTTGATTTGCAATCGGTTTCTAATCAATATAGATTAAATCAAGTATTTAGAGTGGTAATTGTTCCTGGATATTTTGGTAAAAATAATACGTTAAAAAACAAAGAGTATAAAAGTGTAGTTAAAGCATTAAATATTGAGGAATCAAAAATCAAAAAAATAAATTAACATAAAAATCAGGTTTTATTTTTAAGGAGGTTGTGCAAAAGCAACCTCTTTTTTTATTCGTCATCTCTGGAAGGTTTTCTTTCTTCTTTTGTTTTAGATTTATGAAGAGAAACCATAGTGCCCATAATCAAAGCCAATGCAATAAATCCTAATGAACCCCACTCTGGAATTTCTATAAAATCATGTAGTAGCATTTTAATCCCAACGAAACTTAATATGGCAATTAAACTGTATTCTAAATGGCTAAATTTCTCAAGCATATTTGCCAAAAAGAAATACATAGAACGCAAACCAAGTATGGCAAAAATATTGGAACTAAACACTAAAAAAGGATCAGAAGTAATTGCCAATATTGCTGGAACGCTGTCAACGGCAAACAAGACATCCATGACCTCTATAACAATTAAGGCTACGAAAAGCGGCGTAGCATAAGTATTGTTATGTACTTTAACAAAAAAATGTTCTTTATCGGTGTGACTTGTAATTGGGATTATTTTCCCCAACATTTTGTAAACAAAAGAATCTTTGGGTTGGAATTCATCTTCATCTTTTGAAATCAGCATTTTTGCTGCTGTAAAGAGTAAGAAACCACCAAATAAATAAGTAGTCCAACTAAATTTATTGATAAGCAATACGCCAAAGAAAATCATTAATCCTCGAAATATGATAGCGCCCAAAATCCCCCAAAACAAAACACGATGTTGGTATTTCTGCGGAATTTTGAACGATGCAAATATTATGGCAATCACAAAAATATTGTCAATACTCAAAGAAAGCTCAATCAAATAGCCAGTGATGTATTTAATCATAGCTGTTGTTGGTTTCAATCCGTCTGGGTTTGCTACATAGGTAGTGCTATATAGCCAATAAATCACGCCTGAAAAAGCAAAGGATAAAAAAACCCAAAAAGCGGTCCATTTACTAGCTTCTTTAGAACTAATGATATGAGGAGTTTTATTAAAAACACCTAAGTCTAATGCAAGAAAAAGAAAAACCAACGCTAAAAATAAAATCCAAACTAGCATACATTAATTATTTTATCAATAGACAAATATAATTCA
>CAIMMM010000177.1 GCA_903842575.1 uncultured Bacteroidota bacterium
CTGATTTAATCCTTTCAAGCCGTAGGACTAACCCAGATAATAAGTTAATAAAAAAACAAAGCAGAGAGGAAAAAGACAAACAACTAAAACTAAAAACCCCCCTGCTCTGTTTATTCATAAATGTCATTGCCAATTAAGTGTTTAATCTTTTTGTCATAGGCAAAAAACTGCGAGATTGAGTTTTGATACAAATCATCATAAACAGATACTTTCATAAGGTTTTGATAAGTTTTTCTTCTGTTCGGTTCTACAACTTTTAAAGCAGGCATTATACCAAATTCTTTGGCATAACTTAAAAAGAATCTCTTATGATTAGAAATAGGACAATTAACAGCTTCAGGCGAATAATCAGGACAATCATAATAACAAAGACCAGACCAAAAATTCTTGTCTATCTTTGTAAGAATGTTTTTACGAAGTTGAACCTCTATTCGATAAAGAGGATAATTGATATCAAATCCATAATTTTCTTTTAAATAATCAAAAAGAGTTTGATCACTATTAACTTTTTCAGAAGTCAATTTTTCGGATTTTAAAACTTCCTTCCGCTTATCATAAATACGATACTGAATGTCTGAAAGCTGACTTCCTAAATATGCAGTTTCACAATCACCGCCACAAAAGTAGTAATGTGTATTTCTTTTATTCTTGTCATAAAAGAATTGAGGAAGTATGTGTTTCTTAACATCATAGGCAAAATCTACACGATTATATTTAATGTATTCCTTTGATGGGAATAAACTTAAATACCAACCTAATTCAGCGATATCAAATTTATTGGGATTAAACTCAAAACGAACACAATCAACAGGAAAATCATCTGAATCCTGTACACGAGGATTAAAAGAAATATAAATTTTATCTTTGATTAAATAATTTGAAGAATAAAATTTCTTATCGCCTAAACTGTAACAATCCTTTAATTCAGTTAAATATGGAATTGCTTTTATATCCTCAATTTTACCATGAGGATATTTTAAAAGGAACACTATTTTATCTAAACTTAATTTCATAAAATATACATATTGTTATAGCCTTACCCGCTGTTAGAAGGGGGTAAAGCGTTTTTTCGTTACACCTTTTTAAAATCTAGAAGAAGTTTAGGAATCAGAGCCGTAGCAGGTTTATTGAAATTTGTTACAGTCTGGATTGAGTCACGGATTAGAGCAGTACCCATAACACCGAGCATAGGTTTACAAATTGGATCAAGTGCACAATTTAAAGAACCACCTACCCAAACAATTTTGGCATAATTAGTAGCTATCTTTGTTTCTTTGTTGATTGAACCTTTAATGCTTTCAATTACTACATTTGTGAGTGTTGATGTGCAAACTGGCTTTTCCATTGTTTTTTACTCCATTTTTTTTGAATTTTTATGTCAACATCTGTTGACTGCTAAATAGTACATATCTGTCAACACTTATCAACTGCTAATTTAATAAAAATGTTTTATTTTGTTTATAGATCTATAATTAAATAAACCAAAAATAGGTTTACAGATATGGACAAAAAACACGAAGCAGACAATTTTTTTAAATGGTATTTATCAAACTGCGATAAGTACGGAATACTTATTCCACAATCAACAGCAAGTGACCTTACAGGCACAACCAGAAGCAATATAAGTAAACTTATCCTTAGAGGTAAAATTAAGAAATACGAATATATAAGCGATTCAATAGAAAGAACTTTCGTTAGTTTAAACGATATTGCATTAGTTAGAATGAGAATAAAAAGAAATGAAATTTGTAAGCTTCAACGAAGTTAAAAGCTAACAAAAAGAAAATAGAAAATAGTGATTTTAAATACAAATCCCCATTCATTAACACACAAAACAGAAATAATTTTAAATAAAATTTTTCCGAGAAGGCGCTGTTTATAGGTACTCGCACCGAAAAGGGGAACTTTCTAAAATCTTTTCTGCTTTTTTCTTAACCGCGTGCCGCGTAAAAAATGCAAAGATTTTACAACCAAGAAAAATCCGCAAGCTCTTTTTCTCTAGATTCCCTATTTTCTTTTGCTTCCGTTCCATAAAACAAAAAAACCGCCTTTTTTAATGCGGAAAAAATTGTTATAAGAGCATCAAGCATAATACACGATATGACTAGCGTTGCATTTAAGCATGTGTTTTATGTTAACCGTAGGAAGATAGTCAAGATATGTCTTTTGCTTGCTATCGCAACGCTAGACATATCTATGGCTATTATGCGACGCTACAGATAATAAAATATAAGCAAGAGTCGCATATAGAGTTTTATGTATAACAAGAATTTTTAAACCAATGTCAGGTATGGGTGGAAAAGTTTTTAAAAAGAAGGCTGTAAAGAAAGCATTTAAGCTAAAGAAAATTTACTTGGAGGAATTTTTATTATGAATTTCTTTCCATTCTCTTTCATATTGCTCGTATGACTTAAAAGAATCCTTTATCTCGCTAATATCGCCATAAACAATTAATGAAAGAATAACGCCTAATATTCCTATATAGTACTTATTAAAATTACTGTAATACCAAAGATAATAGAAAAGAATTAAGAGTGTAAGCACAATAAGGTCAAAACTCCATCCTCTTATTTGAGCCTTTCTATATTCTTTTCGTGATAATAAGTTTGGTGTATGCTTTGCAAATGACATAAACAAGTCAAATAGGATTAATAATTCTTAATCAACATTATACTAATTATATTGTTATTTGATAAAAGAGCTAGGGACAGGGCACATACTACCATATCCCTGCCCTAAGCAATTAAAGGATTACTGAGTTACTCTTTCTCTACGGCGGGCGAGAATTGATATTCATCTAATTTGCTTGATGCAGAACTTGAAGCTGCTGCTTTAAAGACATACTTGGTGCCTCTCTTTAGTCCGGAAAGCGTAAAAATTAACCCATTAGGAATCTGACTTGACAAATTATTTTTTTGAGTTTCCAGTTTTAGCTTTTGCCCATTGATCAGGGAGGAGTTCTC
>CAIMMM010000178.1 GCA_903842575.1 uncultured Bacteroidota bacterium
CCGAAAAGCAAATTAAAGAAATGAAAGCCTCAATTGATCACAAAAAAGATGTGGTTGCTAGTTCTAAAGAAAAGTTAGACCAAAAGACAACTCATTTGAAACATAAAAAAGCAGAGCTTAATGACATCATGTCGGAAACACAAAAAGAAGAAACCTTCTTATTAGAAAAATCTGCAGAATTTCAAGGTTTAATCGAAGAAAGATTATTGGCTGCCTACAAACGAATTCGCTCAAGTGTTCGTAATGGTTTAGCCGTTGTATCTATTGAACGTGGTGCATCAGCTGGTTCGTTTTTTACCATTCCACCACAATCTCAAGTTGAAATTGCTGCCAGAAAGAAAATCATCACCGATGAACACTCGGGCAGAATATTAGTCGATGCTGCATTGGCTGAAGAAGAAAGAGAAAAAATGCAAAAATTATTTGCTAAAATGTAATATCTTAATCCCGATTCATTCGGGATTTTTTTATGAAAAAAATTAAATATTTCCTGCTCACAAAATCGGTTGGTTTTTATATCAACGTACTTAGTTTTATCCAGCCCGATAAAGCGAATACATTGGCTTATAAATTATTTAGTGAGCCAAGAAAAGGGAAACTCAATAGAGAAAAACTTCCTAAAATACTCCAAAATTCAAAATTGGAAATAGTTAAATTTCAAAATCATTCCGTTCAAACCTATATTTGGGAAGGAAATGAAAATTGCATTCTTCTTGTTCATGGATGGGAAAGCAATGCATCGCGTTGGGGAAAAATACTTCCTCATCTAAAAAAAACAGGGAGTACCATTATTGCACTAGATGGGCCAGCACATGGTTTAAGTAGTGGCATTGAATTTAATGTCCCAAAATATGCGGAGTTTATCCATTTTATTTCCGAAAAATATAATCCGAAAACGTTAATCAGCCATTCAATTGGTGGAGCTGCAAGTATTTATAGTTTGTATAAGTATCCAAATTCCTCTATTGAAAAACTTGTTTTATTGGGCGCACCATCTGAAATGAAAATTATCGTCCACAACTATGTCACTATGTTAAGTTTGAATAAAAAAGTAACTGCTTTTTTAGAGAAACAATCTGAAATTAAATTCAATTTGAAAATTGATGCTTTTTCGGCACATCTTTTTTCTGAAAATTTACTATTGAAATCCTTGATAGCTCATGATAAATTGGACAAAGTAGTTTTGGTAAGTGAAAGCCAAAAAATTGCCAAATCATTAAAAAATGCAGAATTCATTGAGACTGAAGGATTAGGACATAGCATGCACAATGATGAATTATATCAAAAAATTACACGTTTTGTTTTTGAAACCTAATTTTCAAATTATACTATCTTTGTCCCATGGAAGACAATCTAACACGTATTAATAAATTTCTATCCGAATCGGGGTTTTGTTCCCGTCGGGAAGCCGACAAACTTTTAGAGGAAGGTCGAATTACTATTAATGGAATTGTTCCAGAAATGGGAACCAAGGTTTCCCCAAGCGATGAAGTTCGTGTGGATGGAAAACTAGTTCGTGAAAAAACAACTAAACCCATTTATTTAGCGTTCTATAAACCTGTAGGCATTGAGTGTACCACCAATCAAAATGTTAGAGATAATATTGTAGATTACATTAATTATCCAGAGCGAATTTTTCCCATTGGAAGATTAGACAAAGGCAGTGAAGGGTTGATTTTTATGACCAATGACGGTGATATTGTCAATAAAATTCTGAGAGCTCGAAACAATCACGAAAAGGAATATATTGTAACGGTTAATCGTCCAATAACCGACCGATTTATAGAAAGAATGGGCAACGGAATTCCCATTTTGGAAACGGTAACTCGCAAGTGCAAAGTGGAACAAATCAGCCAGTATGTTTTTAGAATTGTTCTTACACAAGGATTGAATCGCCAAATTCGAAGAATGTGTGAATATTTAGACTATGAAGTAACAGCTCTAAAAAGAATTCGAATCATCAATATTTCATTGGACATTCATGTGGGTCGTTATAGAAACTTGACCGATGAAGAAGTAGCACAATTGAACATACTAATTGAACCTTCTAGTAAAACGGAAGAAGCCAGTTTGCCAAAAACTATTCCTCAAAAAAACAATACTGAAAAGGAGCTTAGGATTAGAAGTAATAAACCTAAAGAATAATTACAATTTTATTTGATTTTTCTTTGTTCTCTAGCTAACAGCGTGTTCTTCAAAAGCATAGCAATAGTCATTGGACCAACGCCTCCCGGAACTGGAGTAATGAAAGAAGCTTTTTTGGAAACATTTTCAAAATCAACATCCCCTGTAATACGGTATCCTTTTTCGGCAGATTTATCTTCAACTCTAGTTATTCCAACATCAATTACAACCACACCTTCTTTAACCATGTCGGCTTTTATATAATTTGGAACACCGAGTGCGGATATAATGATATCGGCTTGTTTAGTAATATGTACGATATCTTTTGTGTAGCTATGTGTCAATGTTACTGTAGAATTTCCGGGATATCCTTTTCTTCCCATCAAAATACTTATTGGGCGACCCACAATATGACTTCTTCCAATTACAACGGTGTGTTTCCCTTTGGTTTCCACATTATATCGCTCTAATAATTCTAAAATACCAAAAGGCGTAGCGGGTATAAATGTGGTCATATCTAAAGCCATCTTCCCAAAATTTTCGGGATGAAAACCATCTACATCTTTGCTTGGATCAATAGCCATTAGAATCTTTTGAGCATCAATTTGATCAGGTAAAGGTAATTGCACAATAAACCCATCAATATTGTCGTCTTGATTGAGTTCCTTTATTTTTCTTAAGAGTTCTGCTTCCGAAGTGGTGTTTGGCATATTTACTAATGTAGATTCAAATCCAACCAACTCACATGCTTTAACTTTACTTCCAACATAGGTTAAACTGGCACCATCATTTCCCACAATTACAGCAGCAAGGTGTGGGACTTTTTCTCCCCTGGATTTCATTTTATTAACTTCGGCAGTTATCTCAATTTTAATATCGCTTGCTATTTTTTTTCCGTCTAATAATTCCATGTTGTGCTGCTATTTTAATTAATAAAAAAGGCGCGATGAATCGCGCCAAAAGTATATTTTATTTCATTCCACTCATCATTTTCATCATGTTTTTTCCGCCTGGACCTTGCATCATTTTCATCATTTTGCTCATTTGTTCAAATTGCTTCATCAACTGATTAACTTCTTCTATTTTTCTACCAGAACCTTTTGCTATTCTTGCTTTTCTTTTAACGTCTATAAGGGCAGGTTTCGTTCTTTCTATTGGTGTCATTGAATGAATTATAGCTTCAATGTGTTTGAACGCATCATCTTCAATCTCCACATCTTTCATTGCTTTTCCGGCACCAGGAATCATTCCAATCAAATCTTTCATATTTCCCATTTTTTTGACTTGTTGTATCTGAGATAAAAAGTCATCAAAACCAAATTCGTTTTTAGCAATTTTCTTTTGGATTTTTCTTGCTTCTTCTTCATTATATTGTTCTTGTGCTTTTTCAACAAGAGAAACAACATCACCCATTCCAAGAATACGTTCTGCCATACGAGATGGATAAAACACATCAATGGCTTCCATTTTTTCCCCTGTTCCAACAAACTTTATTGGTTTGTCTACCACCGATTTAATGGAAATGGCAGCACCACCACGGGTATCACCATCTAACTTAGTTAGAATTACTCCATCAAAATTCAATCTGTCATTAAAAGCTTTTGCTGTATTAACAGCATCTTGACCTGTCATTGCATCTACTACAAACAAAGTTTCGTGGGGCTGAATGGCTTTGTGAACATTGGCAATTTCGGTCATCATTTCTTCATCAACAGCTAGACGCCCAGCAGTATCGACAATGACAACATTATATCCTTTTTCTTTGGCATATTTTATAGCATTGGTAGCAATCTCAACAGGATTGTTATTTCCTAATTCGGAATACACTTCAACACCAATGGAATCTCCAACAATATGCAATTGATTAATCGCAGCAGGACGATACACGTCACATGCCACTAATAAAGGTTTTTTAGATTTTTTGGTTTTTAAGAAGTTGGCTAATTTTCCCGAAAAAGTAGTTTTACCAGAACCTTGTAATCCTGACATTAATATTACAGTTGGATTTCCCGAAAGGTTAACTCCTGCAACATCGCCACCCATTAACTCCGTTAATTCATCTTTAACGATTTTAACCAATAATTGCCCAGGTTGTAGTGTTGTTAAAACATTTTGTCCAATTGCTTTTTCTTTTACACGTGTGGTAAAATCTTTAGCGATTTTAAAGTTAACATCGGCATCAAGTAAAGCACGACGAACTTCTTTAAGTGTTTCGGCAACATTTATTTCGGAAATTTTTCCATGGCCCTTTAGGATATGGAATGCTTTATCCAGTTTTTCGCTTAAATTATTGAACATAACTTCTTCTTTTTATGAAGTGCAAATATAAGGTAAAGTCCTAAAGTTGCAAAGTCTAAAAGTTGAAAAGTTGTAAATTATACTATAAAAAAACCAGCTGAAATAGCTGGTTTGATAATTGTGGTATTTGTATAATATTAATTAATTTTTTTCGAAAGTTAAATAATCTGTTCCGCCATTTCCACCGCTTACGTCAATCAATTGAACTTTGGTATCTGTTCGGGAAACAACATCCCAATCATCACTCAACTCAGCAAAATCGGCTGGAGATGTGAATAACATATTAAAATCCAAATCGCTACTTGGATTATCATCATTGCTATTGTCAATAACAACGGACCATGAGCCTGTATAGGAATTGGTCCCATTTGTTGCAGTTACTATGCTACCTGTACCAAATGTAAAGTCATAACCCGTAAAATGATTGGTTTTATCAGTACCAGAATTGATATAATTCGTAATGCGCCATGTGCCTTGACTTACAGTGTTTATAACAGGAAGTGGGTCTGACGATGATGATGATGAATTATCATCAGAACTACACATTGAAGCGGTGTTTAACATAAAAACACAAGCCAAGATTGAATAAAAAGATAGTTTTTTCATTGGTTTTTGATTAAGGATTAATTAATAAAATAATTATTTAAAAACATAAAGATAATTTTAAATTGTAATTGGTGATAATTAATTAATAAAAAATACATTTAATAATATTATCAGCACTATCACTATTATAAGCCAAATAAGTATTTGAAAAAAAGGTGTACTTGAATTGGGTTTAAACGAATTATCAACTTTTTCAATAGTGGGTTGAAAAAAATCATAATTTTCTTCTTTCAAATTTTTTTTATGGAGAAGTTTCATTTATTTTTCAGTTTAATAATTAGTTTTTTGTAAAATATAAATAATGCGTATCTCCATTACCACCACTAATGTGCTTTAAATGAATTATAGTAGTTGTATATTCTACTATTTGCCAATCATCGTGAAGATGACCTAAATCATTATCCGCAAAACTAAGATCCATTTTATTTTGTGCATTATCTACATAAGTTAACCATGATCCATTACTGTTAACCGTGTTCTTCATTACGTTTATTGTTCCATTATTTATAAAAGTAAAATTGTAACCATTGTAATATGATGTTTCATCATGGTGATCATAAAAATAGGAAACTTGCCATGTTCCTGATGTTATTATAGATGAAAAAGTGGATGTTGAACTTCCTCCACCTCCACAGGCATCGATGGAGTTATCGATAAAAGTTTCAAGTTCTGTATTTGAATTAATTACAACATTTTGCCCGTTAGAATTTGTAACAGAAATCGGATAAACGATTGCGGCAATTATTCCGTTTGATAAAGTAGCAATAAAATTAAATAACTGCGAATTACTTTGAATAGTAATCGTATTAGCCACTTGATTATTGCTATCATAAATATTCATTGAAATGGGGTAATTGATAGCAATGCAATCTATTTCGTCAAAACCATCATCTATCCCACAAGCTTGAATGGCATCATATAACTGATTGTAGGTATTAATTACTTGCGTAGTATAATTTTTAAATTGTATCGTAATTGGATAAACACAATATACTATATCATTATCATTAGAATAAGCATCTTTGGCATCTTGAACCAATTGATAATCTGCCGAAGTTGCAACTGTAATTATATTCCCATTTACAGTTACTGTAACAGGTAATTGCATCTTAATCAAGCTGGAATTATCCAATACATCATCCACAGCCGTTGGGTTTTGAGAGGTTCTAGCAATTAAATTTGCCAAAGGAGAATTAGCAACAATATTATTAGGGCTTGTACTATTATTACTATCATCTTCCTCTTTTTGACAAGCTCCAAAAAGCAAAACAAGTAACACTAAATTTATAAAGTATTTTATTTTCATAACACCAGTTTGGTTTTATAGTCAAAATTTAAACAAGTCATATATAAATTACCCTACCTGTTTAAAATTTATTTTTGTAAATTTACAACTTGATTTTATTTCTTATAATGGAAAACCCCGAAATTACTGATTTATGCAAAGAAATTATTTTTTCTAATTTCTTTAATATACATGTTAAATCATTACGTAATTATTTAATTTATAAGTTTGGCAATCAAGAACAAGCTGAAGATTTAACGCAGGAAGCTTTTATTAAATTATGGCAAAATTGTAGCGATGTACCAATTGCAAAAGCAAAATCTTATATCTATACTATAGCAACCAATTCTTCTTTAAATGTAATAGCGCATGAAAAAGTAAAATTGAATTATAAAAATAACAATGCTCATTCAGATCGTTCCTATGAAAGCCCTGAATTTATTTTAGAAGAAAAACAATTTAAAGACAAATTATTAACTGCCATTGATAATTTAAACGAAACCCAGCGAGTAGCGTTTTTGATGCATCGCATTGACGGTAAAAAATATGCCGAAATTGCCGGGGAATTAAACATTAGCGTTAAAGCCGTTGAAAAGAGAATTCATTTAGCATTAGTTGAATTAAGAAAAGAATTTGAACATTTTAAGTAGGGTGGAATTAGTATAATTTGTTTTGTTTATATAGTACAGAAATAATGGAAGAAAATTACAAATTAGCAAAATGGTTAAATGACGAAATGACTGATAAGGAATTACTAGAATTCCAATCAGAATCAGATTATCATTTGTACCAAAAAATAAAACTCTATTCTTCGGAATTGGAAGTTCCTGATTTTAATTTGCAAAAATTATTTTCAAAAGTAATGGATGCCAAAAAAGAAAGGCCAAGAGTAATTGCGTTACAGCCCAATTGGTTAATGCGCATTGCTGCAATTTTGGTTATTGGGTTAGGATTATTATTTACTTACAATACTTTTTCATCTTCTTCGGAAATAGCTGAAAACGGAGAAAAAACAGCCTTTTTATTACCCGATAATTCAGAGGTAGTCTTGAATTCAGGCTCTAAAATTGAATATAAAAAATGGAATTGGGGTAGCAATAGAAATCTAAATTTATCTGGGGAAGCCTATTTTAAGGTTGCCAAAGGCAAAAAGTTTCAAGTCATAACCGATATAGGAAAAGTAACCGTTTTGGGAACACAATTTGATGTAAAAGCCAGAGAAAATCGCTTTGATGTAACGTGCTATGAAGGTCGTGTAAAAGTAAATCATAAACATCGGGAAATAATTATTACAAAAGGGGAAAGTGTCGCTTTTGAAAATGGAAAATTGATTTATAATATTCCAGAAATTGCTACAAAACCTGAATGGACCAATGATGAAGCAACATTTAATCATGAAAGTTTAAACCAAATTATAAAAGAACTATCTAGACAATATAGTATTGAAATTGAATTAAAAAATGCCGAAAATAATCAATTTTTTACTGGGACTATTCCAACAAATAATCTAAAAGGAGCAATACAAATTCTATCCTCATCCTACCATTTAAAATCTAAAAAAATAAGTGATAAGAAAATTATTTTAGAACTAGTAGATGCCCAAAAATAAATTATTTTTTTTAGTTGTGTTTCTTCTTTCTTTCTCTTATGGAATCGCACAAGAGGGACGAAAAGAGATTGCTTTGAAAATAATTTTGGAGCAAATTAGCAAACAACATAAAGTACAATTCAACTATATCGAAGATGAAATTGTGCTTTTTAAGCTTATTCCGCCAGAAAAAAAACAGAAACTCCAAGAGAAATTAGATTACATAAAAAAAGAAACTAAGCTACATTTTAAAATAATCAGCAATAAATACATTACCGTTTATGATGATAAAAAATTAGACAAGCCATTGTGCGGCTATCTGATTGATGCTGTTACAAATGTCCCCATAGAAAACGCTATTGTTTCTATAATAAATACAGATGAATATACCTTTTCTGATGCTAATGGTCGTTTTGAATTACCCATAGTATCGCCAAATCCTATTCAGTTTAAACACATGAGTTATGAAATTATGGAAATAAATCCAAAAGTTTTATATACTCCCAATTGTCCGAAATTTAAACTTACTTCAATAGCACAACCACTGACAGAAGTAATTACACAACGGTATTTAACAAGTGGTATTGCCAAAAAGCTAGATGGAACTTTTGAAATAAAACCCAAAAAATTTGGCTTACTTCCTGGATTAACCGAACCCGATGTTTTTGAAACCTTAAAACAAATCCCAGGAATTACGAGTGTTGATGAAACCGTTTCCAATATCAATGTTCGTGGCGGCACTCATGATCAAAATTTATTTCTTTGGAATGGCATTCGATTATTTCAAACAAGCCATTTCTTTGGTTTGATTTCGGCTTTGAATCCGAATTTAGCACAAACAATAAAAATTACTAAAAACGGAAGCTCCCCTTTTTATGGTGAAAGCGTATCGAGTGTGATTGATATATCCACACATACTGACAATCTTGAAGGAAACAAAGGTTCCATAGGTGTAAACATGATAAATGTCGATTTTTACGGCAAAATTAAAACTAGTAAAAGTTCTAATCTTGAATTTAGTGGAAGACGTTCTTATAATGATTTAATAGAAACACCAACCTATAAAAGTTACTACAATAAAATATTTCAAAATACGATTGTCACCAATTTAACAGACAATCATATTGTAGATTTTACTAATGATGAAAAATTTTACTTTTACGATTTCACCCTTCAATTTCATCAAAAAATAAATGACAAAAGTGAGTTCTTTATTGATGCCATTACCATTGCTAATGATTTTGAATTGACGCAAAGTAAATTAGACAATAATACAACCGTACTTAGAGATAGCTATCTAAAACAACAAACCAAAGGAGGAAACATTTTATTTAAAACCAAATGGAATGAAAAAAACAAATCGGAATTAAGTGCCTATGGCTCCTATTATTCCATTTTATCCGAAAATCAATCCATACAAAATAGTCAAATTTTTAATCAAGAAAATACAATCTTTGATACAGGATTCCGATTAAAAAACAGCCATCAATTAACCAAAACTTTAAACTTCAACAATGGATATCAATTAAATGAAATTGGAATTACCAATTTTGATCAAGTTAATAGCCCTCTTTTTTCTAGAAAAATTAAAGATGTTCTCATAACGCATGCTTTAATAGCTGAATTTCAGTATCAATCTGAAAATAATAAATTAACAACAAGTATTGGAGGACGTGAAAACTTTGTAGAACAGCTACATAAATTTATTTTTGAACCACGTCTACAAAGCAACTATGCCTTTAATTCATTTTTTAATGTAGAAGCATTAGCTGAAATGAAGAGTCAAACCTCTTGTCAAATTATAGATTTACAACAAGACTTTCTTGGAGTAGAAAAAAGAAGGTGGGTACTTTCTAATGATGCCGATGTTCCCATAATAAAAAGCAATCAAGTTTCCATTGGATTGAATTTTAAAAAATACAATTGGCTACTCACTTTAGATAATTTTTATAAAAAAGTGACAGGGATTTCTAGTAGAAGTCAAGGGTTTCAAAATCAATTAGAGTTTTTAAAAATAAATGGAGATTATACCGTTATTGGTTCTGAATTGTTGATTCAAAAGCAATTTAAAAAAATAACTACTTGGTTGAGTTATTCGTATTCTAAAAACAATTATACCTTCAGTAGCTTTTCACCAGCTACATTTCCTAATAATTTTGAAATCCATCACAACATAGGAATGGCGGTGATTTATGATTATAATAAATTAAAAATTGCTTTAGGGTCGCATTGGTTTACTGGCAAACCAAATACAGAACCATTAAGCAATACTCCTGTATTTAACACACAAGGAATTCCAGAAGTATCCTATGATTTACCTAACTCATCCAATTTAGATAATTATTTTCAAATGAATCTTTCAACTAGTTATACATTTTCTATGGCTAAAAATACATTAGAACCTAAACCAGTAAGCTTAGCCGATGCTTCCAATCCGGCAGGAC